>DAOVYU010000221.1 GCA_030635465.1 Bacteroidales bacterium
CTTGCCGGCAGTACCTGGCCTCCTGATGAAAGTCTTGTTAATAAGCTCTTTTCGGAAAGACAATTGTTTAAATTAATTATTGCTCCCCATGAAGTTCACGAAGAAAGGATCAGGTCAATACTTAAATTATTTAGCTCAAAAAAAATCGTTCGATTTTCCGAAGCTGATGAAAAAAAGATCAATTCTGCTAATATCCTTATCATTGATCAAATAGGCATCCTTTCGGGGCTATATCAATATTGTGATGTAGCTTATATAGGCGGTGGATTTGGAAGGGGCATTCATAATATACTTGAAGCTGTTACTTTTGGGAAACCTGTAATTTTTGGTCCGAATTTTCAAAAATTCAAAGAAGCAGTAAATCTTGTTGCCTTAGGTGGGGCATTCACGGTTTCAAATGAAACCAATTTAACCACAATATTCTCAAAATTGATAGAATCCGATCAATATTATTCTTCTGTTTCATTAACGTGTAAAGAATTTATTGAAAAAAACAGGGGTGCAACGGATTGCATTCTTAAAAAACTTTCAGAATATACAAATCAATAGCTATTATTTTTTCCAAAAAGATGGAGAGAAAAGAATGATAACAGTAAACAGCTCAAGCCGACCTAAGAGCATTAAAAAAGCAGAAAGCCATTTTGCAACATTTGGCAAGGCACTGTAATTATCAATCGGTCCAACAGATCCTATTCCCGGACCAATAGTTCCAAGAGAGGCTATCGTGACCCCAATTGCTGTATCAAAATCCAGCCCTAGCAGGGACATAATAAATGTTCCTGCAAAGAAAATTAATATATAAAACAGGAAAAAAGCCATGATCATATGAATGATATCCCTGGGTACAGCCCGGCCATTAAACCTAACCGGAATCACCGCTTTCGGATGAATCATTCGCTTAAACTCAAGTGCACTATTTTTCAAAAGTAAAATCTGGCGTGCAATTTTTATTCCACCAGCTGTAGATCCGGCACTTCCTCCAATAAACATGAGCAGAAAAATAAAAATCCATAAGTTCCCTGGCCACAATAGATAATCAGAAGTAACAAATCCTGTGGTAGTTACAATTGAAACCACTTGAAATAATGAATCCCTGAATGCTTTCTCTGCTGCGATATCACTAAACAATATCATAAAGATGGTAATCAACACTACAAACCCAAATGTGAACAGGATATAATACCGGTATTCTTCATTTTTCCACACCTCTCTTATTTTGCCGTGTAATCCCAGATAATGAAGGGTAAAATTAGTTCCGGCCATGATCATAAATAAAGCAATAATATATTGAATATATGGTGAATAGCCAGCGATACTTGTGTTTTGGGTTGAAAATCCACCTGTTGCCATAGTGGCAAAAGAATGACACAAAGAATCAAACAAGTTCATTCCTCCCAACAATAGTAATATAATTTCAATTACAGTTAAAATAACATAAATCAGCCACAGTCTTTTTGCCGTTTGCGTAATGCGGGGATGCAGTTTATCCGGGGTAATTCCAGTTCCAGGCATTTCAGCAACAAATAATTGCATCCCTCCAATTCCTAAAATTGGTAAAATTGCAACTGATAAAACAATGATTCCCATTCCCCCAATCCAATGTGTCAGGCTTCTCCAAAAAAGTAAACCCTTTGGAACGGATTCAACATCAACCAGAATAGAGGCTCCGGTTGTTGTGAAACCCGAAATAGTTTCAAAAAAAGCATTTGTAAAGTTGGGTATGGTATTGCTTATCAAATAAGGCAAGGTACCAAAAAGTGAAATGACAAGCCAGGCAACAGTAACAATAATATAACCTTCACGTTTTCCTATATTGCGTTCAGCTTTTCTGGTTAACAAATAAAGAATCCCACCAGTTCCAGATGTAATCAGGCCGCTGTATAGCAGGCTAAAGCATTTATTTCCGCAATAATATAAAGAGATCGGAATACCAGTAAACATAAATAAACCTTCAATAATTAGTAAAATACCAAGAAATTGAAGAATTATCTTTCCGTTAATTTTAGACAATACTGACATCGGAAAACAAAAATAAAGAATTAATTAAATAGTTTGTCAACCTTATGAATTGCTTTTGGTAAAGCAAACACAACAACTTTGTCATTTTCCTTAACCTGGAAATCACCAATGGCAATATAACTGTTTTTACCCCTTACGATTCCACCAATTATTGCACCTGTCGGAATATTTAATTTTCTAATAGGCTTTTTAGTCACCTGTGAATTGTGCTTAGCTACGAATTCAAGAACTTCTGCATCAATTCCGCTCAGGCATTTTATTGATGTAACTTCAGCGTCCATTGTAAAGCGTGCAATATAACTAGCCGTAATTAATTTTTTATTGACAATAGTATTAATACCGATATTTTGAGAAATATCAATATAATCTATGTTTTCAACAAGGGCAATAGATCGTTTGACTCCGAGTTTGGTGGCGTGCAAGCAGGTAAGAATATTTGTTTCAGAATTATTTGTGACCGCGATAAAAGCATCCGTTTCAGTGATTCCCTCATCCCTTAAAAGCTCAATGTCCCTGGCATCTCCATTGATTACCATGGTTTTTTCAAGATCATTGGCAAGCCACTGACTTCGTTCCTTTTCAATTTCAACAAGTTTGATATCCATAGATTTCTCAAGCCGCTGGGCTGTCTTCCTTCCAATTCTCCCGCCCCCTACGATTAAAATATCTTTGATCTCAATGCGCTGTTTTCCCCCCAATTTCATCAGATTGGCAATACCGTCAGGTTTGGTAATTACATAAGCCAGATCGTTGGCCATAAAAACATCATCGCCCATTGGAATTATTGTTTGAGAGGCCCGATGTATAGCAACAGCTCTAAAATCGAGTGTGGGAAATTCATTGGCAATATCGTTAAGGGATTTATTTACTGCGGGTGCATTTTCTTCTAACTTGATCAGAAACAACGATAAGCGACCATGTGAAAAGTTATAAATTTCAGTTGCTGCAGTCTGTTTAAGCAAAGCTATTATTTCATCAGCTGCAATACTTTCAGGGCAAACCAATTCATCTACACCCTGACCCCTAAATATTTCCTTGATGCCCTGTGAAAGATATTCCGTATTATTGATTCTGGCAATTGTTCTTTTGGCGCCAAGTTTTTTTCCCAAAATGCAGGAAATTAGGTTTATTTGCTCATCATGTAATACAGTAATCAACAAATCAGCCTTATTAATTTTTGCTTTGTTCAAAACGGACACAGATGTACAATCGCCTGTGATTGTCATAATATCCGTATGAGATTCAAGCATCTGCAGTAATTCTTCATGCGGATCAACAATCGTTATATCATGATTTTCATCATGCAGCATTTTAGCCAAATGAAACCCAACCTCACCATCGCCTGCAATAATGATATTCATATCCAATAGTTTTTAATCCATTGCGAAATAAACCTATTAATTGTTAAAAATCAATATAAATTTAATAAAGCTTTTCAAAATTAGATTAAAAAGAGGGGTTATTTTATTGCACTAAAGATTTATATGAAACTCATCCCAATCCAATCCCACTTTAAATTTTTCTCTCAAATCAATAAGATTCGCTCGACTGAGCACTATTGAAAAAACCTCTTCTATTCCAGCTCTGGTCTTTTCTAAAATATTACCCAGGGGGTCAATAACCATTGAATCACCGGAATGAAAAATTCCATTACCATCCTTTCCCACTCTGTTCACCCATATTACAAAAGATTGATTTTCAATAGCCCGGGCAACTAACAATGATTTATAAGTAAAGCTCCTGATTTCAGGCCAATTTGCAATATAGAGCAAAATATCATAATCATATTCCTCATTATTAAAGTTGTTTTTACTCCACACGGGAAACCGCAGGTCATAGCAAATCTGAAGGTTAATTTTCCAGTTATTCAGTTGAACAATCTTTCTGTTCAATCCAGGAGACATTGTATGGTGTTCTAATCCCATCCTGAAAAGATGCCTTTTATCATACGTTTCATAATTTCCATCAGGGCTCATCCAATACATCTGGTTATAAAATTTACCGTCAATCTGTATCAACAGACTGCCAGTAATTATACAATTTTTCTCAGATGCTTTTTTCTTTAACCAACCGACTGTCCTGCCGTTTACAGCTTCGGCACACTTTTCAAC
>DAOVYU010000253.1 GCA_030635465.1 Bacteroidales bacterium
TCATTTACCATTTTTATCCCCCAAGGAGGCGGATATTTTGTTACTGAAAAATCGGAAAGCCAAATGTTTACGGATAAAATGAAAAATCAAATGCAATCATTGAAGAAGAATGATATCATTGTATTCCGCGACATAAAAGTTAAAGGTCCTGAAGGACCACGTAAAATTGAATCAATTAATATAACAATAAACTAATTGGAGGTTTTTATGAAAACTACAATCAGTATAATAATATTTGCAGGAATTTTATTGGGCATTACTGCACCAGCTACTGCACAAATCTTAGATAGTCCGCGCGATGGAATATTTGAAGAAATTCATTTGCAGGATAAAAAACCAATTCCTTATTATCCGGTAAGAGAAGCAGATGTTATCTGGAAAAAAAGGATCTGGAGATTGATGGATCTTCGTCAAAAAATAAATCATCCATTTTACTATCCAGAAACTCCTCAAAAAGGATGGAAAAATTTAATGACGGTCATCATGGATGCCATCAGAGAAGGTACTATTACAGCTTATGATCCGGCAAAAGATGATCAATTTCTGGTTCCACTTACATTTCAGGAAATAGAAAAGAAATTTACCCGTACCGATACTGTGCCTATTGTAGATCCGAATAATCCGCAACGTATCTTAAGGTATGAAGTAGTAACTGAAGAATTTGATGCAACAGAAGTAATGCGTATTAAAATTAAGGAAGACTGGTTTTTTGATAAACAACGTTCTGTAATGGATGTCCGCATACTTGGAGTATGTCCGGTCAGGAACCTTTATGATGATGATGGTAATTATTTTGGTTTAGAAGAAATGTTCTGGATTTACTTTCCAGAAGCAAGACCAGTTCTGGCCCAGTCCATCGTATTTAACAGAAAAAATAGTGCGGAAGAAAGAACATATGATGAGTTATTTTGGAAAAGAATGTTTGGAAGCTATGTTTATAAAGAAGAAAATGTATACAACAGGGAGATAACAGATTATGCTTCTGGTATGGATGCACTTTTGGAAGCTGAACGTATAAAAGAAGAGCTTTTTGAATTTGAACATGAACTCTGGGAATTCTAATTAAAAAAGATATTATTAAAAACTCCTCCTTTCGGGGGAGTTTTTTTTTGCCATTATATGCCTGAAATCAATAATTTTGTTGTAGTCAATACATCCTCATGAAAACTGTCGATATTCTGGATACACCTATTGAATACCTTAAAGGAGTTGGTCCTGTCAGGGCAGATATATTGAAAAAAGAAGTTGCTTTTTATAATTTTAATGATCTCCTGAACTATTTCCCGTTCAGATATGTAGACCGAAGCAAGTTTTATAGAATCAAAGACATTAATAGTGATAGCACTTATATTCAGCTAACCGGAAAGCTATCTTCTATACAAATGATGGGAAAGCCAAGATCAGAACGATTGGTAGCATATCTTCAAGATAATTCGGGAGTTATTGAACTGGTATGGTTTAAGGGTGCCAAATGGATGGTCAATAAATTGACACCTAACGAAGAGTATGTTGTCTTTGGAAAACCTACTTTATTTAATGGGAAATTTAATATCCCTCATCCAGAAATTGAACTTGTCTCAGCACAAAAAGATAACCTGGGAGAAAAATTAAGACCCTTATATTCTTCGACAGATAAACTAAAATCCAAAGGATTGGATAGTAAAGGTATTAGTAAATTAACCAGAGGCCTTATGCTCCAGGTAAAGGATTCCATTTACGAAACATTATCATTGGATATTATTGAAAAACTCAAATTAATTTCAAGGAAAGAGTCACTATTGAATATTCATTTCCCAAAAGACCAAAATATGTTAGACAGGGCAAGAGCCCGTTTAAAATTCGAAGAACTGTTCTTTATTCAATTGAACCTTTTAAAGCTTAAACTAATAAGAATTGAAAAAACTAAAGGACACAAGTTTATTAAAGTTGGTGACTACCTCAATGATTTCTTCCATAAAAATTTGCCATTCGAGCTAACCAATGCGCAAAAAAAGGTAGTTAAAGAGATCCGGAATGATATCGGCTCTGGTAAACAAATGAACCGGTTGTTACAGGGTGATGTAGGAAGTGGCAAAACATTAGTTGCATTAATGTCAATGCTGATCGCACTGGATAATAAATACCAGGCATGCTTAATGGCCCCAACTGAAATACTGGCCAAACAACATTTTCAATCCATTTCAAGTATACTTTCTGGCTTAGGTATAGAAATTAACTTATTGACCGGGTCATCCAAAACTACCAAAAGAAAAAACATTCATGAAGGACTAAAAAATGGTAGTTTGCAAATTCTTGTGGGAACACATGCATTATTGGAAGATATCGTTCAATTCAAAAACTTAGGATTGGTTGTGATTGATGAACAACATCGATTTGGGGTAGCTCAACGAGCAAGGTTATGGGAAAAAAACATTGTTCCGCCACACGTTTTAGTAATGACAGCAACCCCCATTCCACGAACCTTAGCCATGACATTGTATGGAGATCTGGATGTATCTGTTATTGACGAATTACCACCCGGAAGAAAACCTGTTAAAACTGCCCATTATTTTGACAGGGACAGGTTAAAGGTATTTGGCTTTATGAAAAAGCAAATAAAGGCCGGAAGACAGGTATATGTGGTTTATCCATTGATAAAGGAATCGGAAAAATTGGACCTGAAAGACCTGACAGATGGATATGATAGCATTACACGGGCTTTTCCTTTACCAGAATATGCTATAAGCATTGTACACGGCCAAATGCCTGTATATGATAAGGATTATGAGATGCAACGATTTGTAAAGGGGGAAACACAAATCATGGTAGCAACAACAGTTATTGAAGTGGGAGTGGATATTCCAAATGCCAGTGTGATGATCATCGAAAATGCCGAACGATTCGGGCTATCACAATTACATCAACTAAGAGGTAGGGTCGGAAGAGGTGCTGATCAATCTTTTTGTATTTTAATGACAAAAGACAGGCTATCTGAAGATGGCAAACAACGGATACAAACAATGGTAAGGACAACTGATGGGTTTGAAATTGCTGAAGTTGATCTTAGATTACGTGGTCCGGGTAATTTACATGGTACCCAACAAAGTGGAATTCTTGACCTGAAAATAGCTGATATAATTAAAGATGAAAAAATTCTGAAATACAGTCGAAACATGGCAGTTGATATTTTGACTGAAGATCCCCATTTGGAAAAAGACAAAAACCAGCCAATACTTCAACAACTGAAAGCCCTTTCTAAAAATAAACCAAACTGGAGTTTGATTAGTTGATTCTCGCAGACTTTCCATCATTTTCCTGTTTTACCTGTGATCTAAATAAGTCAATTTTAATCAATTATTCATCTTAAAATCTTACATTTGCACCTCTAAAATTGACATGCACAAATGAAAATATCATATAACTGGCTTAAACAATATCTTAAAATAGATCAAACCATTGAAGAGTTGTCTACATTGCTTACAGATTGTGGTTTAGAAGTAGAAGGATTGGAAAGCTGGCAATCAGTAAAAGGAGGATTAGAAGGAATTGTAATTGGTGAGGTTAAATCCTGTTCCAAACATCCCAATGCGGATAAATTAAGCATAACAACCGTTGATATTGGAACCGGAGAATTGTTACCCATAGTTTGTGGCGCACCAAATGTAGCTGCAGGACAGAAAGTTGTCGTTGCTGCTGTTGGAGCAAAGCTTTATGATGGAGATGAATCATTTGAAATTAAAAAAGCCAAATTAAGGGGTAAACCTTCTGAAGGAATGATCTGTGCCGAAGATGAACTGGGATTGGGGACCTCTCATGAAGGTATATTGGTGCTTGAACCTGAAGTTAAAACCGGAACCCTTGCTAAAGATTATTTTAAAA
>DAOVYU010000348.1 GCA_030635465.1 Bacteroidales bacterium
AACCTTTTCCAATATCAAAACAAAACTACGGGTTCATAATGGATTAAAACTCCACAGAAAAATCAAATTAATAAACGAATTACTTAAAAAATAGCAACCAGTTTTTACAATTAGACCTTAAAATTTAAAACTTGAAATTTTGCTTAGAAGTTTTTGATAAAAACTTTACATTTGCATTCCTTGATTTTTTTTAAGCTGATATACTTTAAGTATTGATGCGATTATCGACAACTTAATAACTTGTATGGAAAATATTTACCTTATCCTGGTTGTTGTTCTCTTCATCCTCGCTATTTCTGATTTAATTGTTGGTGTAAGTAATGATGCAGTTAATTTTCTTAATTCAGCCATTGGTGCAAAAGCAGCTTCATTCAAAGTAATTATGATTGTTGCAGCGTTGGGGATTATTTTTGGAGCCACGTTTTCAAGTGGTATGATGGAAGTAGCACGAAAAGGGATTTTTAATCCATCTTATTTTTATTTCTCTGAGATCATCTTGATTTTTCTTGCGGTAATGATCACAGATGTGATATTACTGGATGGGTTCAATACTTTTGGAATGCCCACTTCCACTACTGTATCCATTGTATTTGAATTGCTTGGTGCCGCTGTTGGTGTTTCACTGATTAAATTAGCAGCAACGGATCAAATCATCCAACTTGAAACGGGTGGAGAAAAAATAGCACAGTTAAGTGATTATATTAATTCTGATAAGGCCTTGCTAATTATAGCAGGTATACTCCTGTCGGTGGTGATTGCTTTTTCGGCAGGATCCATCATCCAATATTTAAGCCGGATATTATTTACTTTTAATTATGAAAGGAAATTAAAATATTTTGGGGCAATTTGGGGAGGTATTGCTATCACCTCAATTACCTATTTTATATTAATAAAAGGCCTGAAAGGTTCAGCATATGCTGATTATTTAATGCCTGATGGATTAATTTTAAAAGATTGGATAAAAGTTCATAGCTTTAAAATAATTCTTTTAACCTTTATTGCCTGGGTTATCATACTTCAACTACTTAGTTTTATCAGGAAGTTTGACATATTGAAGTTTATTGTATTGGTTGGAACATTTGCCCTGGCAATGGCATTTGCAGGAAACGATCTTGTTAATTTTATAGGTGTTCCACTTGCCGGATACCATGCTTTTATTGAATACTTGTCAATGGGTGTGCCTGCTGACACTTTGTTAATGACTTCTTTGTCAGGAAAAGTTGAAACACCCTTCGTTTTTCTTTTGATGGCTGGTGCAATCATGGTTGTTACATTATGGACTTCAAAAAAAGCAAAATCTGTTGTTAAAACATCTTTAGATCTCGGAAGACAGGAAGAAGGTTATGAACGCTTTGATTCATCTGCTGTATCCAGGATTATTGTCAGGAGTAATACAAACATTGTAAAGTTCTTCAATACAATTATTCCTACTGGATTTAAAGAAGCGATTGACAAAAAATTTGATCAGAAACCTTTTAAACTGAAACAAAAGGCACTTGGGGCAGATGCTCCTGCTTTTGATATGATCAGAGCTTCTGTTACCCTTGTTGTGGCAAGTATTTTAATATCCTTTGCAACGTCTTTAAAACTTCCTTTATCCACTACTTATGTTACTTTCATGGTTGCTATGGGAACATCACTCTCCGACAGGGCCTGGGGTTCTGAAAGTGCGGTTTACAGGGTTACTGGAGTTATTTCTGTTATTGGTGGGTGGTTTTTTACAGCATTTTCAGCTTTCGTTTCAGCATTTCTAATGGCATTGCTATTTAGTTATTTTGGTTTTCCGGCTGTATTTATTATGGTTGCTTTGGTTGCATTCGTAATTTACAGAACACATTTTCTACATAAGAAAAGAATTGAAGATAGTGAAATTGAAGGTGATGAAATTTCAGATGAATCATTAACCAATAGTAAAATTATTGACAAAGCCTCAAAAAGTGTTTTCAGGACCCTGAATAAAATTGGTCTGTCACTGGATAATGCGATTACATTTTTTGAAAAAGAGGATCTGAGAAAATTAAAGACAACATACTACGAATTTGAAAAAGTAAATGTAAATACCAAAGCACTAAAGGATAATGTGAGCAAAGCAATTGATAAGCTTGAAGAAAGTGCAATTGAGTCTGGTCATTATTATGTGCAGGTTGTAGGATACTTACGTGAAATTGCACATTCAGCGTATTTTATTATTCAGCCTGCGATGAAGCATCTTGACAATTCCCATAAGTCCTTGCTTCCGGATCAATTTACAGAATTACATGATATACAAGACAGGGTTAAAGATTTAATAGCTCAGGTAAACACAGCGATGCAGAATCATGATTTTTCAGGTATGGATAATGTAATTGAAGAACAACTTGAAACACTGAAACTAATTAAATCTATTCGTAAGAATCAGGTAAAAAGGATCAAAGAAAATGAAATAGGTACACGGAACAGTATGCTGGTTTTCAATCTTTTTGAGGAATATAAAAATATCATACTTAACCTTATTAACTTATTAAAGTCACAAAGGGATTTTATAAATTTTATTAATGGTGAAGAAGAGGTTGAGTCTAATGAGTTGTAGAATCTATTTCAAAAAATAAGTAAGTGTTTTCTAATTGAATTTAAATTCAACATTAAAATATATCCATGATCGTGATGGAGGGGTTAATTCTTCTTCAGGTATGGTCGGTTCTACATGTCTGTAATTTAGTGCCAATTTTAAACCTTCAATAGGAGCATATTGCAAGCCACCCAGAAATCCTAAGCCATCTTTGTTATAATTCCAGTTTTCAGTTTCTCCTTCTTCTTTATTTGACAATAAAATGTCTGCTCTTGCAAAAATCTCAAACTTTTTACTAAATACATAAGTTGAATAAAATGAATAACCAAATAGGTCATGTTGATTAACATTCTGGTGATTTTTTTGATAATTGTATTCTCCGGCTATTCTGAATTTGTCAGTAATCTTTGCACCTAAATAGACTGAGAGCGTAGATTGATCCTGGCGAAAATCAGAAGTTAATGATGTGTCGTGATTATTCATAATAT
>DAOVYU010000248.1 GCA_030635465.1 Bacteroidales bacterium
ATTGCCAGTTACAATATAAGGACTTCCAGCAAGATCCCAAGTGGAATCTGCACTGATCGTTCCTGAAACATTGGTTTGGGAAAATGTAACCGCACATAATCCCATAAAAACGAGAACTGTAAATAGTTTTTTCATCTAGAAAAGATTTTAAAATTAATAATAATTTGAATATTTTTCAAATGGTTTTAATGTATTAATAGAGGATTGGCAAATTTATTTAGATTGTTTCTAAATAAATAATTTGTTTTGTTAAAAAATTGTTAATATTCAAATATCTGCATGTAAATATAAGATTGAGTAATATAAAAGGATGAATGCAATTAGGTATATCATTCAGGATGAATAAATGGGAAAATCAAATAATAATGGCAAATAAGTTGATTTATAAAAAAACGGATGACCAATGGTCATCCGATAATTTTAAGGAGTCTGTCCTTAATTGGTAAATACGAAGAGTTGTTATGAGATTTTTTAAAAATTTATTTAGTAAAATACCATTAAAAGGTAGATAATAGCAATAACAACATAGAATTTGGTAGGGTTTCAAAAGTAACTTGCAGCGTTTATCTAGAATTCGGGAGCTTGTATTTTGAGTTTTCGATAAAAATTTTCTATATTCGTTTGAAAATTCCTGGTTATGCATAAGGTCCCATATTTCTTTTTGGTTTTCAATTTTCTTTTCCAGACACACTTATACTCACAGAATACTAAAATTGACAGTTTAATATTGCTATTAGATGATGTTGAACAAGGAGAGAAGGCTTTAATCTTTAATCAATTATCTAAGTTATATTATTATGAAAATCCACAGCAAACAATTGATTATGGTAATCAGGCTTTGATTATCGCTAATGAATTTGAAAATAAAGAAGAGCAATATTATGCACTTGTTAATATTGGTGTAGGTTATTCTTTGTTGGGAGATAACAGGGAACCTATAAAATATCATAAACAGGCCTTGTCAATTGCCGAGGAGCTTAGTGATGAGAACAAACTGTCTAATATTTATAATGAGCTGGGTATTGACTATAAATATGATGGTGATTTTGAAAAAGCCATTGAATTTTTATTAAAATCATTAGCAGCCAAGGAAACATTACTTCTTAAAAATAATACCCATAAAAATAAAAAAAGCATTGCTAATGCCTTAAATAATATTGGAGTTGTTTATGATGATATGGGCTTTTATGATAAAGCATTGGAATATTATCAGAAAGCGTTGAAGATCAGGAGGGAGATTGATGACAAAAAAGGTCTTGCCAGTGTATTACACAACATAGGCATCATTTATGAAGAAAAGGGTAAATTTGAAAAATCGCTTGAGTATTACTTGCAATCTTTATCTATCAAGGAAAAATTCAGTTCAAAAAGATCAATTGCCATTACCATTGGAAATATTGGAATTATATATTTGGATCTTGGAGAATATGAAAAAGCACTGGAATATCATAAAAAAGCATTGACAACCTATAGAGAAGTTGAAGATCAAAGAGCCGAATCGAACATATTGAACAGTATAGCTGATATTTACTTGGAGATGAAGCAACCCTCTAAAGCATATCCTTATATTATTGAAGCAATGGAAATTGCAAAGGAAATAGACTCAAAAAGTAATTTAGTTAATAGTTATAAGTTTTTAGCAGCCTATTATTCCGATACAAAGAATTATCAGAAGGCATATATGGTACAACAGGATCTGATTAATTTGAATGACTCCATGTATACTTTAGAAATGACTAAGAGCATAGCTGAAATGCAAACCAAATATGAAACACAAAAAAAAGAACAGGAAATTCAACTGCTGACAAAAGACAAAAAAATCCAAACATTAAAACTTAAAAAACAACAGACACAATTTTGGTTATTAGCAGGTAGCATCATGTTCTTTCTGATTGTGGCTTATTTTGTTTTTACCAGTTATCGGTTGCGACAGAAAAATTATCGTACAGCCCTGGAAAAGAAAAACCTGGAAACGGAACAACGCATGTTGAGATCGCAAATGAACCCACATTTTATTTTTAATTCTATGAACTCCATACAAAGCTATATTTCAGGTAATGATAATTTTAATGCTATGACCTATTTGTCGAAGTTTGCCCAGTTGATGCGAGGAATATTGGAAAATTCAAGAAAAACCATGATATCCCTTGAAGAAGAAATCAATACCCTGAAATTATACATTGAACTTGAACGCTTGCGTTTCAAAAATAAATTTGAATTTAAGTTGGAAATTGACCCTGAACTATACCCTGAAACCACTTATATTCCTCCTATGCTTGCACAACCATTTGTTGAGAATGCTATTAAACATGGTTTAAAAAGTAAAAATGGAAATGGTAAATTACATATTGGATTCAAAAAGAAAAATCAATTGATCGAATGTACTATAGAGGATAATGGCATTGGAAGAGAACAAGCCAATGCATTAAATGAAAACAGGAATAAAGATCACCAATCACTTGGAATGCAGGTAACGAATGAAAGAATTATTGGATTTAAAAATGAAAAGAATACAAAAAGTAGTTTAACTATTGTTGATTTGAAAGATAATGAGGGAAAAGCATCAGGTACACTGGTAAATGTTTTATTTCCTTATGAAGAGGAATAATTAATAAATTTGACCGTATAAACTTACTTATGATCAAAGCCATTGTTATAGACGACGAAAAGGAAAGTCGGAATACTGTCATAAATATCCTGAATAATTTTTGCGAAAATATTCAAGTAATCGCACAAGCAGAAAATGTTAGGGATGGCATAGATGAAATTGAGAAAGAGCAGGCAGATGTTGTATTCCTGGATATTCAAATGCCGGATGGAACTGGTTTTGATTTATTGGAGAAGCTTGCGGAGATTAATTTTCAGGTAATTTTCGTAACAGCTTTTGATCAATATGCCTTAAAAGCTATTAAATTCAGTGCTTTGGATTATATCTTAAAACCAGTAAATCCCCAGCATTTGATGGATGCCGTTGAAAAAATAAAAGCTCCTAAAACGGACTTCGGATTAATTTCAAAACAGATAAGTACCTTACTCAGAAATAAAAATGGATTTGAACGGATCACATTACCAACTTTTGAAGGATTAAGATTCATTATCCTGAAAGATATTATCCGCTGTGAAGCAGATAATAATTACACTAATTTTTACTTGAATTCAGGTGAAAAGGTGTTGGTAACAAAAACCCTAAAGGAATATGATGAAAGCCTTTCAGGGGAGGATTTTATCCGGGTCCATCAATCACACCTGGTTAACATTAAATTTGTCGACCGATATATAAAAGGAGATGGTGGAACCATCATCATGACTGATGGTTCTCATGTGGAAGTTTCAAGAAGGAGAAAGGAAGCATTTTTGAAACGGATGACATAAAATATATTCTAAATTCAAAACTCAAATCAAAGGATCAGATTTTTTCGTAACTTTATGCAATGCGAAATAAGTTTTCCATTTCTATAATTACACTATTTTTTGCTTTAATGCTGAATGTATCTGCGTTATCGTTTCAACAAAGAATTGATAGGAGGGAAGAAGATCAGGAATCGGATCCATTTGTAATTGAAATGACAGATTTGCAGGTGTTTAATTTTTTAAAGAATACCTATTTCTTTGACCTGCCAGATCAAATTAAAATTTTGGATAAAACTAAATTCTTTGTTAATGATGAACTAGGATTTGGCAATCAGTATGAAATAAAGCTTGAATTCTTAAATACTACCCGACTCAAATTTGTGTTGATAAATTATATAGGTTTTTATACTCAAAGAACTTTTGAGCGAACTTATTATATGGAATGTTAAATCCAGAATTACCCCGGATTTTTTAATAGGCAAAAGATTTATTCTGCCTCATTTGGTGTCCCCACCAAATGATTAAGCAAAGCGATATGGAAGTTGGTA
>DAOVYU010000121.1 GCA_030635465.1 Bacteroidales bacterium
AAAAAATCATTTTGAGAACAAAGTCGACATTACTTTTGAGAGCCCTGTTTCAAGCGAAATAATAATTTCCGTAAAAAAGAGTCAGGATAAAAGATTAAAATTTGAAATTTACAGCTTGCAAGGCAAACAGCTCTATTCTACTGGTTATCAAAAAATAATTCTAAATCAATCAATTACAATTCCGGTTGATAATCTTAAACCGGGCATGTATTTTTTGAATGTTTTCCTGTTTTCAGCGTTGGGACACCCTAGTAATTTTTCATTACAATTTGATATAGTTCAGCTTGTAGATCATCCATTTTAAGCAACTTTGATTTTGTATGCTTGGATTCTGGAAGTGTGTATGTAATCTGATACATATTTTGTGTTAGCTCAGCAGATTTCTTAATAGATAAAGTTGACTTCTCTTTATTAAGGACCCTTTCAAGTTCCTTATATATGCAGTAAGCAGTAAATGATATGCAAATATGTGCTTCGATCCTATCCCTAAGCCTGTGATAAATTGGACGTATCCTCAGGTCGGTTTTTGACATCCTAAATGCTCTTTCTATATGCCAAAGATTTTTATAGTTTTCAATAATTTGTTTATCTTTTAGCCTGGCATTGGTGATGTATCCTTTTAACCCGTCCCACACTTGATCAGTGTTGAACTTTTCATAATCAATCTTTATTGATATCTCACCGTCCATTTTCAGGTATTTGTTGTAGCCCCTATTATTAATATTTGATTTTGTCAGTTTTCCGGTCCTGATTTGTTTTTCCAAGCGTTTTAACCCCCTTTCTCGATTATGCTTGTCCTTAGCAGCACGCTTTGTCGAATAATTTACAATGAGCCTAATATCATCTTGCTTTTTTATTCTCATCACTTGGCCTTCTTCCAACTGCTTATCAAGTATCTTGTCTTTTATCAAATCTGGTTCATTCTTTATTCTTGCCCCGATGATATATTCATAGTTCTTTTCTTGCAAAGTTTTTATGTTACTATTGGATAAAAGCCCGGCATCGGCAACCACGATAGGTTTGTTCAGATTAAACTTCTTTGTGGTTTTCTCAATAAATGGGATTAATGTATGACCTTCATATGTATTTCCTTCAAAAATATCATAACCTATTGCATAACCGCCTAAACCAACAAGTAAGCCCAAGAAAATTTGTGGGTTTTGATGTTTGCCGTCCTTACTAAATCCTGTTTTTCTAAGATCATCCTCATCACTCGCTTCAAAGTATATAGTTGTCATATCATAGAATACAATACTAATGTTGTTTTGCAATGTTTTAAGGGTATGTGAGTAGGCAATTTGTTCAACTTTATCTTTCAACTTATTGTTGAGCTTATCATGAAATCGATATACTGCATCAATATCAAGGAACACTCCTTGATACCGATATAAGTATTCTACTGTCTTTAATTTGCTCAAAGGAAAAACAAGCCTGGCAATTACCAAATGACGGAAAAGTTCTTCCCTAATAGCATTAAAGCCGATGCTATCATAAATCTTTCCAAAAATAATTTCGGGGCCAACGGTCTTGATACTCGCATTTTCCAAAGCTGAAAAAACCTGGTCAACAATTGTGTCACTTTCTGAAACAAAAAGTTTTGACTGGTTAGATAACCTCTCTATTTCCTGTTTGCCCAGATAGGTGAGCTTTTGTATCTCTTGCTCTGTTGTTCCACATCCAATTGTCTTTAATACTTTGTATTTACCAGAGGATTTTAATATTAGTTGAACTGATGTGCTACCAGAGATATTCTTCTTTTTGCGTATAAACATGCCCAAAAATACAAACGGGACACCCATTTTCAAAATTTAACCCTGTAGATTCAAGCGTTTCAGAGCATGTTTTTCAAAAGTGCGGAAAACAGGAAGACAGAAGATAGGAGAGAGAAGACAGATAGATAGGAGAGAGAAGATACGCGTGTGAAGATACTTTGCTGCATGGCCAAAAGCAAACAGCTATTTCTTAAATTGGAAACATAGGCCACATGGCATCCTGAAAAAATACGAGGGGAAATCATTTAATTCCGCAACTGAAGATCATAATACCCACCATAGTAATAATAGCAAGGATAGTCACAATCACTTTTAGAATACTTAATTTTAAAATCGTCACCATCAACAGCAAAGATGGTTTTATCACCTGATTTGTATTCGGCAGATATGGAATAATAGTTATTGACAGGAACCCTCACCCAGTAATCAGCTGAATAAGATGTGTCAATATATTCAATATTATTATCCTCAATATTACCTTTATAAATAATCAGTGGGATGAATGGGTTTTCATCGTTGATGGTTAATGTAACAATTAACTTTCCCTCTTCTGGTCTTACCGGATCACAATCATTGCAATCAATGGCTACCAATTTACTTGGAACATCTCTTTCACAGCCAACGGAAATAATCAATAACTGAAAAATCAGTAGAATATAAATTAGTCTGTACTTTGTTATGTGCTTCATTTTTTTATAAATCAGGTTCTTGTTTTAGTCTGATCTTTGTTTTCGAAAGATTAATATTTACTCCAATTGTAAAATTTATCCGGTGTCCCGAAATATTTGTGTTTTTAATCTTCATATATTCATAGTTCAAAGCCATGTTTAACTGTTTATAATTATAGAAAAATCCTGCCTGAGGAACTGGGATCACCTGGTCATCAGGTTTTCTGTTTGATCCCCTGAAATTACCATAGGTATAGCAAGCCTTGAGTCCAACAAAGGCGCCTGTATTTTCGTTTTGCAATTTTCTGGAAAGTATAAATTGTTTTTGGAGACCAAGATTCATGCATGATCTTTTTTCCCAAAATTGATAATAAGTCTCACTGTCATGCTCATACAAAACACTTCTTACTCCGGGTCTGGTTATATAGCCAGTCTGAAATACCAGTCCATATTTAGCTTCTAGTAAACTTAAATGAAATCCAAGCATAAAATCATCCACATTGCCGTTCATCACAAACCCCAGTATCATTTTGTTAAACCAAAGTTTATTATTTTTTTCGGCACCTTTAGCCTCCATTAAATTTACCATTTCACGGTCTCCATATAACCTGGCTAACGACAATTCATTTAATTGATTGGATATGCTGGCATTTATATTTGATCCATGATCACATAAATAATTTACCGTTTCGTATTGTTTATTGATGATTGCAAGGCTGAGGGCACTTAAGCTGTCATTTGTACGGGTATTTATATCAGCACCGCTGGATATTAGCCAATCTAATTGATCTGGATAGCCGTTTTGTGCTGCTATTAGAATCGGAGTGAAACCTTCATTGTCAGGTTGATCAATACTTGCACCGAAATTGATCAGTTTTTCCGTAATTGCCAGATTGTTATAAAAAACACTGTAATGTAATGCCGTATTTCCATCATCATCTTTGAGATTGACTTTTGCTTTATAAAAAAGTAACATGCCAACCATGACAGAATCATCAAATGCTGACGCATACATTAGAGGAGTAATACCATCATAGTTTTGTGTATTTATCTTGGCACCATTTAAGATTAATGTATCGACAACATACACATGTCCAGCAATACAGGCTCCGAGCAATGCACTGATACCATTGTTTGGCATGGCGTTTACATTCGCTCCACTATCGATTAATATCTCTACGGTTCTTATATAGCCATTCTGCGCAGCATACATCAAAGGTGTAATGCCTTCATATAAAGTGGCATAATTTACATTTGCATCTATTTCCAATAAAGCCAGTACTTTATTAGTATCTCCTGTACTAGCTGCCAAAATTAGTTCCCAGTCAGGGTCAGTAATGGTATAGGTGGTGTCGGGTAGAACAAGTTTGTGTGTTTCTTGAGAAAATGAATGGAAAAACAAGATAAGGAGGAAAATAAAAAATATGAATTGTTTTAAATATTTCATTATTCGCTATACAACTTAATGCGAAATTAATAAAAAGAAGAGGAATAATATTCAAAGAATGGTATTTTGCCCCTCTCCCGTCTCCCCTGAAGGGGAGAGGCTTGTTAAAGATTTTTTTCTATTTCTTCCAAAGTTTCAGCTAAATTGTTTTTTATTTGCTCATTTGTAAATCTGATGATCTTTAATCCAAATTTTTCTAGTTCAATACTTCTTCCTATATCATATTCCTTTTGTTCCAGTGCTTTATGGATTCCTCCATCTGCCTCAATAATCAATCTGGAATCATGACAATAGAAGTCAACAATAAATCTTTCTATGGGATGTTGTCTTCTGAATCGTTTTCCTTTAATCTGTTTTCTTCTTAAAGCCGACCAAAGAATTACTTCAGCTTCGGTCATGTTCTTTCTTAATTCAGATGCTCTTTTAAATATTTCAGGGCTTGCCCCGAAAAACATTTCTTTTTCTATATTTTCTCGCTTTAACACAATTTATTTTGTTTAGGTTTCTCCCCTTTAGGGGAGATGTCCGCAGGACAGAGGGGCTATTTTATCACAAACTTACATTTATGGCAGCTTTCTTTAATATGGATGGATATATGAGTCTTTTATCTCCAGGCCTCTTTATCAAACTCTACCCAATAAATATTCCCCAGCCCATTTTCAATTGAATTTGACAAACGAATGATTTCATCAAAATGTTTCCGTTTACGGTCAGTAAATGTATAGTTTTCGCGTTGGCTGGTAAAAAAGAAATATTTTTCATCTTTTGATACAAACGGGCAATAGTCCATCTTGTCGGAGTTTATTTGTTTACCCATATTCCTGGCTTTGGACCAGATGCCATCTTCATTTCTGTAAGCAATGTAAAGGTCACCACCTCCGGTTCCATCTTCCCTTCCAAAGGATGAAAAGATCAGGTAACTTTCATCGGGTGCGATAAAAGAATTGAATTCATAAAAAGCTGTATTTATGGAATCGCCCAAATTTACAGGAGTGGTATAATTTCCATTTTCAAATTTGGAAAAATAAATATCTTCTTTCCCATATGAATCTTCATAAGAAGCTGTAAAATAAAGATTCCCACTTTTACTCACTGTTGGGAAATATTCATCAGATTCAGAATTTACAGGTTCTCCTAAATTAATAGGATTTGACCAACCATTTTTTGAAATATCAATAAACCAGATATCGTAATCTTTTTCATTAAATGTATTGTCAACAGGTCTTTTAGATACGAAAAATAATTTACCTCCATCTGGTGTAAAGGCTGGTTCCAGGTCTTTATACTGGCCTGAAAAACGGGCAACTTCAGGTTCAGACCAGAAAAACCCATCAAAATACTGATACATGATCACACTTAGGTTTTTTGCTGGCAAAACCACAC
>DAOVYU010000378.1 GCA_030635465.1 Bacteroidales bacterium
AATTAATTCCGTTATTGATTGAAGCACTCAAAGAACAGCAGGAAATGATCATAGAACTTCGTAAAGAGATTGGTGAAATGAAGAAAAGGTAGCCGGTATTGAATTACCATACATTTTGATTAAAACTAACAACTTTTAGTGCTGTCAGGTGTTTCTAACTGGCAATAATCTCATAACTTCATCTCCCAGTCAGTTTACAAAAGCAATCAATATCAACCCCTTAAAGAACGAATAAAGCTTAGGAAATGGCTTAAAATGCGCCTACAAGGTAATACATCAAAGGCTGAATTAGTAAGTCTTTTGGAGGATTTAATTGATAAAGACCGGCATACACTTCAAAAGAGATTTAAAATCTCAATATAAACAATATGATACTTGTATGAAATAGTATAAGGATATCTTACAATTGAAAATGAAAGATTTAACTTGACTTTTCGATTCGAATTGATTATATTTACGCGTAAGTCACCAAACGTTTAACACTAAAATTTCTATTATGAAAATGCGATCCACCAACGGTTTTTCGACCAATGGAAGAAATCCGTTTGTTTTATCTTTATCATTGGTCGTGGTGTTGTTCCTTTTTTTCACCAACTGCAATAAATCAGATGATGGAAATGATGATCCTTCACCAAATAATAACGTGAACCAATACATTGTTTCACTTCCTTCGTGGGATAATTTTTGTCCTACCAAAGCCGACAGCGATGAAGCGTTTGATCCAAGCCTGGAATTTGACTGTGCAACCAAAATTGTACAGACAACCACACCCTGCTCCATCACACGTACACCGGCAGAAATTGTAACTTACGATCCGGGATCGGAAATTCTTTACCTGGGGTCCCTTATTCAGGGCAGCGGGTACATAGGAGGCTTGGGTTCCATTAAATCGTTGCCTATTTACCAGCGCGCTCCCCTTTCTATTTCTATTAGCTTCCAGATGGCTGGCAATAGCAGGGATGTTGAGAATCCTGACCTTACATCCGTCAATGAGGCTATTGGTGATTTGGTTGAAACCGCACAAAATACTGGGCATGTTTCAGGCAGCAGCATTTATTACGATAAAAGAACATGTTATTCTGTTGAGCAAACGGCACTCGCCCTTGGACTTTCTTTTAAATATATGGCAGGTTCGGCACGCACCCAGCTTCAATACCAAAGTACCAGTGAAACCAGCACAGTGTCGGCTTACTTCGTTCAAAAAATGTTTACTGTTTCAATGGGCATACCACAAAGACCGAGTGATTTATTTAGTTCCGAATTTACCCAGGAACTCCTTAACGAACAAATCAACCTCGGCAGGATTGGTCCCGATAACCTCCCGGTTTATGTTTCCAACATTGTATATGGACGAATGATGATGCTTACCATGACCTCTACTTACAATGAAACAGAAATGAAGGCTGCATTGGAAGCATCCTATAATGGTATCGGAGGAAGTGTAAGTGCTGAGCATCTCACCATCTTACAAAATTCACAAATTAAAATGGTTACTATTGGAGGTGAACAGACTGCAGCCCTGAATTATCTTAAAACCGGTCAACTTGGGGAATTTTTCAAGGATGATGCTCCTTTAACTACAGCAGTACCTATTTCATACACGCTGCGGAATCTTGGTGACAATGATATTGCATGTGTGAGTGAAACAACCGACTACGACATGGTACAAAATGAAATTGTATCGGTACAAATTTTATATAATGAAGCCTCATGGCGCGATGCAGTCCAGATGAAAACAATGACCGTGGGCGTGTGGGAATCCACTCTTGAAAATCTGCAAAAAGCCAATGAAGCGTATAAGTTTGAATACTATGGTGCTCAAACACTTATGTTTGAAATTATAACCTTTCCTGGTTCAGTAACCCAGTTCCCTTTCGAATTCCATCTTAAAAACCTGGCTGTAACAGGAAATCGTCTTGCCCTGGTACATAATGATACCGAAGGATTAAATAATAATTTTACAACAAACACTATCAGTATAGGCGACATCGATGATTTTGAAAACGATGATTTTGAAATAGTCGTTACAGGCGACCAGGTTTATGCCATTGGTTTTATCATGAGATCGAATACCGACACACCTGAAGAATTTTTAGAAGTCTTTGCTCAGCAGGATGATTGCTATTTAGACCAGAAAGATCTTCCAAACGGTAATAATACATTTGTTGGAGTAATTTCTCCTGTGCCTATAAAAAGAATTTGGTTTAATGAAGATGATGATGATGACGATATGGGTATAGAGAATTTCTATTTTGGATATCGGTCAAAATAGGATTACATTAGGGATAAGCAGGTTTGGGATTGATGATGGTCTGGGATCAGGTCGGTAGATTAATGAATTAAATGAAAGGAATGAGGTGTTTTTAGTGCTGTCAGGTGTTTCCACCTGGCAATAACCTACAACCTCAATTCCCAGTCATGCTGATTTTACAGAAGGATTAGGTTTAGACATTTGATTTTTCACTATATTTGTAATTGACACCAACGATAACTAATCGACCTTTTCATAAGTGTGGTGTTCAAATTTTAGCCCATCCACCCTTCCTTCATGTTTGGTTAAGAATGAACGGATGGGCTTTTTTATTAACTGCTTTAACCTTTTTGGTTTTATTGCGTAGAAAACTAATAACTCCGTTCTTTCTATAGTATAAAATTCTAATTAATTAGTCCCTTAAACAGATATTCTTTCATGTGGTTGGTAGTCACATCTTGTTTATGGGACTTTTTTATTAATACTACAAACTAACAATCCCAAGCTATATAAACATAATGTACGTTATAGTACAGCCCCACAA
>DAOVYU010000197.1 GCA_030635465.1 Bacteroidales bacterium
GACGTACTTGTTGAAGACCATTAACAATGATCCTGTCCTCACGTGAAATTCCTTTGGAAACAATCCTCATTCCTTCAATAAGAGCACCTGTTAAGACCGGACGCTGAAGAACCTTGTTTTCTTTGTCCAATACAAACAGGATATCATCAAATGGAGAGTTGATACCTGCACCTAAATTTTCAGGTTGACTGAAAGAATTGTTAGCTGTGTCAAGTTTTGTACGATAAATATCAAAACCACCAAGTGAACTATGACCTTTAGAGCAAAAATACATGGTCAACCCATTGTCCATCACTACTGGATAATCCTCATCATAAGGAGTATTAATAGAAGCATCTAATTTCTCAGGCTCACCCCAATTTCCATCTGCACCCATAACCACTTTAAAAATATCTTTATTTGCAGACTTTTCATTTTCATAACCAGCATAATAAAGTACATCACGAGGTTCTGACATGTAAACAAAACTCAATTCAGCACGTTTCTTTTCCTTGTTTGTTTGAAAAATTTCCGGTTTAACAACCAATGATCCACCAAGCTGATCTGCACGATAAGCTCTATGAAAATTATCTTTTTGAAATTCTGATTTTGAGACTATTTCCGAAATCAATCTTTTATGTGAAAGGTTTAGACCATTTAAACAAACATTAACTTTTTCAAGAATGTTTGCCCGTTCAGAAGAATTTGGAGAAAGTTTTGCCAGATACATGTTAAAATACCTCATTGCTGTTGCATACTCTTCATTTTGATGATAAGCAAGTCCCAGGTAATAAACCAGCATCGGGTTATCTTTCATAGTTTTTGAAGCATTGTTTAAATACCTGATAGGTTTCTTTTTGTCATGCCTGTTACCGAAAAGTGTACAAACTCCAAACCTGTAATTATATTCAGCTTCAGCAGGATGTACACTAACCAATTGCGCGTAAAGAGGTAAAGCCCCCTGATAGTCTTCATTGCTAAATAATTCATTGGCTTGTTTTATAACATCTTCTTCTGTTACACTAGCTGGTTGCGAAAAAGCAAGAGTGGCGCAAATAAAAAGGATCAAAAGCAAAATTTCGCTTTTGACTTTTATTATGTTCCTATTTATAAAACTCGAATTCATTTCTCTTTGACCAATGTTTAGCGTTAAAACTGCACAAGCACCATTCAATATTTGTACCGAAAATTTCATCTGACTGATTTACTGAATCTTACAAAGGTTTAAAAATGTTGAATAATTATTGTTAACCAATAAACAACAGAGAAAATACCGAGGCTAGAACGCTCTTATTCTGGATGTTAGATTGCTTTCTGAAGTAATTTTAAAGAATAATTTATTATCCGGTATCGTAGACTATTAAAAATAAACGTATGTATTTATCTTAATATCTGAAAGTTATAAATCGTAATTGGTTGTGTATATTCTAAAATAAATCCAATTGGAGGTAAAATTATTTTTTCTTTTTTATACTGAATTTTGATTCTTCTCCATTCAATAATCGTTGTATATTCTTACGATGTGTTAAGGGAACAAAAATGGCTACTGCAATGGCAAGAATATTGAGTGACAGGAATTCATGATTTCCCAGAACCAGTAATTCTATAAAGGGAAATGTAACTGAAGCTACTATAGATGAAAGAGAGACATATCCTGTAATCATAAGAGTTATGGCAAAAATACCAATAGCAATCAATGCACCATATGGGAACAAGGCAAGTCCTATTCCAAGTAAAGTGGCAATACCTTTTCCACCTTTAAAACCAACATAAATAGGAAAAACATGTCCAACTACAGCAGCACTTGCCAGGATAATTTCAAAGTCGTCTAAATCAGGAAATGTTAAAGTTCCATCCCAAAAAAAGTTAGCAATGTAAACAGCAAACCAACCTTTAAAAATATCCAACACCAGTACCGGAATACCAGCTCTGGCACCCAATACACGAATAGTATTCGTTGCCCCGGCATTACCACTCCCTTCCTTCCTTACGTCAACATTGTAAAAAATACGACCAATCCAAACAGATGTTGGTATTGATCCGATTAGATAAGCTAATATGATGGCAATAATTAAATTGACTGTGATCATATGGTTTACTTAGTAATTTTGTATACGCCTTAAAAAATCAGTCTTCTTTCTTAAATTTGATATAATATACTGATACTCCTCACCTTGTTTATCCTTTTTAACAGTTCTTTTATCTTCTTTCAATTCGCGGATTATATTGTTAAAATCTGTGTTTGAAGTAATTGATTGCATCAAATTATTTCGATAATTAAAGAAATACCAATGTCGTCCTTTATCAAATTCAAGGTAAATATTCAATACATCACCTGTACGTTTACGCTCAATTTCGATAACACCTTTTACATACCTGTTAACCTGTGTTTTACCAACGCTTCCTACACCAATCTCTCCATAAGAAACAAAAGAACGTGTGGCATAATTCCATTTAAATTTTACATCTGTAAACAAAATTGTATGCTCCAGTTCTGATGGATATTTTCTAAATCGATTAAAAATATTTAATTCAGACACAATTTTTTCAGCATCCTTTTCTCCCAGGATATCTGTTAATGCCTTAAGGAAAACAGGTCTGTTTAAATTTACACCACGCAGGTTTTGCGTTTTGATATTTTCGGCCATGATCTCAAGTGCTTTGCCATCAAATGCAAAATCCAATGCGATAACCATATCAAACCCAGTTGAATCTGGAATGATATAATGCTTAGCTGTACCAAAAGTCTCCATCTTAACCCTGCCGAGATCAGCACCAAGTTCCAGTACACCTGAAGCAGTTAATATACATTTCTTTTTCCCCAGTGAAATCTGATTTCCTTCAAGAGTAAGCCCCTTTAGTTTGTCCATGCTGGCAATATCATAAATCTCAGCACCTTTATCGTAATGTATAAATCCATGAGCAGGCAATACATTATGATCTGAAGGAGCTCTCTTTTCAGTTAAAAATCCTGAATAAAAATTATTGATTTCGTTCGAAAACATCAAAGACGATTCAAGTGGAGACTTTGCCAATGTTGTAAGGTCTTCCTCAATATTTATATAAATATCCTTGGGATTGATATCTGAATTGAACTTCACATATTTAATTTTCCCGGTATTACAAGTATGCCTGATTTTAAATCCACCGTCAAAATTCAGGAATTGCCTGTTGGCATAAAGTAAAACATTTCCTGAAAAGTCAAAGTCGCGGCTAATCGTAAAACCCGTTGAATCTGACACGTAACCATTTCCTACTGATTGGTATGAAGGATCAACTCCAATGTCTCTTAAAAATACTTGTTGCCGGTTATCCAACTCATCCACATAATCATAATTACCAATTCCCAGATATTTGTTTTTACTCTTTATATCTACTACTGCATCATAAATTTCATGGTAACGGGTTACAGTATTGGCAAGAATTTTAGCATCCACAATGGTATTCATCCGGGCATCAGATTTAACTACTATCTGTTTGTCAGATGGGAATATTGCAGCATCAGCTACCCTGATATATTTTACATCTTCAGCAAATAAAGTATAATTCTGTAAATTATAAGTGGCAGTAGTTGAAATAAACCTTAAGGAATCCTGATCCGGATGTGTAGAGATAAATTCAGAGCCTTGAAGCGGTATATCGATTAACTCCTGAATGGTAAGATTATCATATTTCGCCATTTCTGCTTCTTTTTCCAGACTACCAATAGCAATTTCGTAGGAGTCCATAAACCAGTCAAACTCATCGATCATACAGACATACATATTGACAGGAAATTCAACCAGGGATGCACCACCATTTGAAATAAACTTTCCCTGTCGTTCGAACAAATCTATATGAGAGTAGTAGTTTTTTGTAGAAAAAGCTGACTGTGCAAAATCCGTAGATTTGAGTGTAAAGTCTGCAGAATCAGCAAATATCTCATGTTGTTTAAATGTATACAACTTTGACAGCATATCAGCATCTTCAAAACTAAGCCGGCCAGCACCAGTTAATGCCTGAGGGGTTAAAACCAACATCCCTGACAACCTGGATTGTTCATTAAACATTGTGAGCGGCAGTTCAGTCTGCCTGATAATCATTCGATCCGCATAGGGGATCCAGTGTTGTCGAACATTTTGCCCAAATACCTGTGGATATTCCACAGGTGTTATTTGTTCATTTATGATAAATTCCCTCGCCATTGTATTAGTAGAATCAGGGAAAAACATATAATCATCCGACCAGGATGTGGATGTAATATATTCCAAAGAACCATTTCCCCGTAATCCTTTACCACTCAGGCTAACATCTGAATAAAAGGTTCCTTTTCCACC
>DAOVYU010000081.1 GCA_030635465.1 Bacteroidales bacterium
AATAAGGAAGATGATATTGATAAAGCATTGATCACCCTGGATATTACCGAAAAGGTATTACAAGAGGCCATCCAGAAAAAATGTAACCTGATCATTTCCCATCATCCGGTTATTTTTGGTGGACTAAAAAGTATTACCGGAAAAAATGCCACTGAAAGAATCGTTGAACAGGCCATCAAAAATAATATTGCTATTTATGCCATTCACACCAATCTCGACAATGTTGATAAGGGAATAAACTCAATCATTTGTGATAAAATCGGCTTAAAGAATCGCAAAATCCTTGCCCCTAAAAAAGAGTTATTAAGAAAACTGGTTACATTTTGCCCGCTTGATCATGCTGAAAAAGTACGTGAGGCCATATTTGATGCGGGTGCAGGACATATTGGAGATTATGACAGTTGCAGTTTTAATGCTCCAGGTAAAGGATCATTCAGGGGTTCTGAAACATCAAATCCATTTGTAGGCGAAAAAGGTAAATTGCATTTCGAAGATGAAATTCGCATAGAAACCATTTATCCTGTTTATAGAGAAAATGACATCCTCAAAGCATTATTCGAGGCCCATCCTTATGAAGAGGTAGCTTACGATATTTATTTTATGGGAAATAAGTTTGAAAAGGTTGGTGCAGGAATGGTTGGAGAACTTGAAAGTAACATAGATGAACTAGATTTCTTAAAGAATCTAAAACAAACTTTTGGTGTTGGTTGTATTAAGCATTCCAAATTACTGGGAAAGAAAATAAAAAAAGTTGCCGTATGTGGAGGTTCAGGGAGTTTTTTGATTAAAAAAGCAATGTCTGCCGGAGTTGATATATATATAACTGGTGATGTGAAATACCATGATTTTTTTGAAGCTGATGGAAAAATGATAATTGCAGATATTGGTCATTTTGAAAGCGAACAATATGCAAAAGATTTAATTTATAGTGTTTTAAACGAAAATTTTTCTACTTTTGCAGTCCTTATTTCAGAAACGAACACAAACTCTGTTAATTATATATAAGTCAACATATTATGGCAAAAAAGGCAAAAGAAAAAGTAGAAGAAAAACCTGTAATTAAGAAAAAGAAGAAGACTTCAGAAGAAATTACGATTGAAAAGCGACTGATTGCGTTATATTCTTTACAACAAATTGACTCACAGATTGATAAAATCAGAATTGTCAGGGGTGAATTACCTTTAGAGGTTCAGGACCTGGAAGATGAAATTGTTGGATTAGAAACACGTATCAATAATTATAAAGAAGAAACTGATTCATTGAAAGTACAAGTTGCTGACAAAGAGAATGCAATGAAGGAAAGTGATACGATGATTAAGAAATATGAGAAGCAACAAATGAATGTTCGGAACAATAGGGAATATGATTCACTTTCGAAAGAAATAGAATTCCAATCACTGGAAATCCAATTAAATGAAAAAAGGATCAAGGAAACGAAATTTAAGCTTGATACCATCAAGGAAGAGATAGATAAATCAGATGAAATCCTAACAGAACGTAAAGGTGATTTAGCTGCTAAAAAAGCTGAATTGGATGATATTGTCGCAGACACTAAAAAAGAAGAAAGTGACCTGATTGCAAAATCAGAGAAAAATCAAGATTATATTGAAGATCGCTTAAAAACTGCCTATCAACGGATCAGAAAAAATGCCAGAAATGGATTAGCTGTGGTACAAATTGAACGGGATGCTTGTGGTGGATGCTTTAATAAAATTCCCCCACAATCCCAGTTAGATATTAGAATGCACAAAAAAATTATTGTGTGTGAATATTGTGGTAGGATACTGGTTGATGAAGAGATTGGTACCCTGGTAAATAAAGACAACTAAAATAAACCAAATACGTATTTAAAAGAGGGGTTGATTATTTCCCCTCTTTTTTTTATTTTTACACATAGCATAATTCAAAAAAAATGCGAAAATTTGGTTTAATATTCTTTCTGATATCTATTGTAAATCTGGCATTTAGTCAATATCATTATGATTTTAACCAAAATTGTAATGAAGCATATACAGCTATCATCAACCTTAAATTTGATGAAGGCAATAAATTAATTGAGCAGGAAAAAAGAATTCACCCAGATAACAACATCCCTTATTTGCTTGATAATTATATTTATTTTCTCACTGTCTTTATAGGTGAAGAAGAAGAAGAGTTTGATAAATTAGAAAAGTTAAAAGATGACGTTATAGATCGTTTGAAAGATGGTGATGAAAGTTCCCCGTACTATAGGTACAGTCTTGCTCAGGTTTATTTGCAATGGGCTTTTACACGAACAAAATTTAAAGAATATGTATCAGCTACGTTTGAAATAAACAAAGCTTACCGCTTGCTAGAAAGAAACAATGAGGAGTTTCCTGATTTTTTACCAAATCTAATCAACCTGGGTTTATTGCATACACTCATCGGTACAGTGCCCGACAATTATAACTGGGTAAAAAAACTGGTAGGAGTTGAAGGAACAATAGATCAGGGTGTGAGCGAAATACTAACGGTATTGAATGCTGCTATTACACAAGAGGAATACAGCCATTATAAAGCTGAATGCCTATTTTACATGAGCTTTATTCAGATGAACCTGATGACTAATAAGAAAAAAGCACTTGAATACATTGATCTGATTGGCAATGACAGTGCCAGTATCAAAAATCCACTTGCTATTTATGCAATCTCCAGAATATACATGAGTAATGGATTGAATGATAAAGCCATTAATCTTTTACTTTTAAGACCAACAGGCGAAGAATATTTTCCATTTGACTATTTGGATTACCTGACCGGACTGGCTAAACTTTATCGGCTTGATGAAGATGCTAATCAATTTTTCTTTAAATATGTGACAAATTTTAAAGGATTGAATTACATCAAAGATTCTTACCAGAAAATAGCATGGTATTACCTTGTGAAGAATGATGTGGATAAATATAAAGAGTACATTAAAAAAGTAGATGAGTATGGCAACGATATCATTGATGCTGATAAACAGGCAGAACGAGAATTTGAGCATGGTGAAATCCCAAATTTACATTTATTAAAAGCACGTATACTGTTTGATGGGGGATATTATGATAAAGCACTGGCTGCCATGACAGGCATTACATCAAACCAATTTTTAAATAATGAGAAAGATTCATTGGAATTTACTTATCGGATAGGCCGGATATACCATGAATGGGGTAAACCTGATAATAGCATTCCATTTTATGACAAAACTATGCAAAATGGCTTTGAATCCGAATTTTATTATGCAGCCAATTCAGCTCTAAAACTTGGGAATATATATGAAGATAAAGGAGAATATAATAAAGCATTATCTTATTATAAAGAAGCTCAATCAATGAAAAATGATGAATATAAAAATAGTATTAATCAAAAAGCCAAGGCAGGAATTCATCGAATTGAGAACATGGAATTATCACTTGAATAACTTTATCTTGAGGGAAATTTATAAGAAATCAGATATTTAAACGGCTGCTATTACTGGAAGCCTTTTATTAATACCTAAAACCTACTGTTAGCAGTACATTATTTGTAAAAATTTCGTTATTCACCGGGTTGACCGATATATTTTCAGAACCATATAAATAATAATCCTGATTTGTTTCGGATCTAACATAAGCAAGGTCAATAAAGAAATCCTTATCTCTGAATCCAAATCCACCTGAATAATATAGTTTTTCACCATCATTAATGCTTTCCCCATTTTCACCTTCGGCAAAAGGACTTCCATAATATCCAAATCCCCCTCGAATTGCAAAATGACCAAATCTCAACTCAGTCCCTAACTTAACATTATGTCCTTCAGAATATTTGGACATAACTGCATCATTTTCTTCAATATAGTTATAACCTGAACTGCGTAAACGAGCGATTGAATAATCTATATATTCATATTCAGCATTAAGCAACATAAATCTCCACAAAACTACAGCTACACTTCCCATCGCCCTCCAGGGAGTTTCCAAATCATAATCATACGAACCATAAGGTGAATAGGAGCTATAGTATTCATTATTATCAAATTCAGTTCCCATCTCTGTATTCCAGGAATCTCTCATACTATACCAGGTTGGTGAATGGATTGCTCCTCCAATTCGCAAAAAGTCTGTAACCCTCAGAATCATCCCAAACTTCATATTAAAACCTGCTCCATTAGTTTGCAAATCTTCAAAAACATAAATACTTTGAAATCCTTGTATATTATTTTCATTATCTGTTTCTGAATATGTCGACTTCTCAAAATATCTGATAAATGGAAATCCAAAACTTGCTCCAAGGTAAAGTCGGTCGCCAATATTAGTTCCAAATGACAATAATAACTCGTTCATTGATCCCCAGGTTTCCACATCTTTTCTTTGAAAAATACCTCCACCTGGTGGAATGGCTCCAAAATATTGGTCTACTGAACCAGGTATGGTATCAATTGCAAATGTATTCCATGCCAGGTTCAGATCATAGGCATATTCACCATATGAATCATTCTCTATATTCTCATAATGGATGCCATCGGCATTTTCAACATAAGTATCTATAATTGAATTCTCAGAATTAAATCCTTGCATGATCATCCGATTGTTAAAATTATTTAGTCGGTTCATTCCCATTCCAAATTGCCAATTCCTAACAATTGATTTTTCGTTTCGTTCTGAAGCATAAATAAATCCCACATTACTTACATTGAAGTTGCTTTTATTATCGCGGGCCATTGTACCATTATAAGTTGATGTTGTTTCACCCAGATAAAACGCTGGGGTAAACGTAAATTCCGACTTTTTATAAAGCCCGATACCTCCTGGATTAGAACTCAAAACTGAAAAATCAGCTCCCAAAGCACCGAAGGATCCACTCATTGCCATATACCTGGCAGTTCCACCAAAAGTTGTAGCTGAATACCGCAATGCATCCACATCATTCTGTGAAATCAATACCTGCATTGCAGCTACTAAAAATGTTATGGTTAATGTGATCTTTTTCATGATACTTAATTACCTTCTTCCTCCACTTGATTTTGAACCACCACTGCTGGATGACCTGGAACTACCTCCACTACTTGAGCGGGAAGGTGATGAAGATGACCTTGAAGGTGATGAGTAAGACTTACTACTACCAGAAGACCTACTTGGTGATGAATAACTTCTGCTATTTCCTGAGTTACTCGGACTACTATATGTACGTGTAGCTTTTGAAGGCTGATTATAGCTTTTTGTATTTGTCCTCGTTGGTGTATTATATGATTTGGAAGACCGAGCAGGCTGAGTGCTGCCATTGTTATACCGAGTAGGCTTATTATAACTATTATTATAAGTAGATTTCGGCTTTGTATAAGTTTGAGTATTTCTTCCAGATGAATTATTTTGACTACTGCTTCTGTTCTGATTTTGTGAAGAAACACTAGCAGGTTTGGTATACTTTTGAGCAGGCCTGGTTTGTTTACTTGTTCCTATATCCCGACCAGGCTGATACTTAGTTTTTGTTTCAGTTGCAGGCTTCTTATAAGAATACCTTGGTTTTGTATCAGTCTTTTGCTGAGGTGATTTAGTAATAACATTTTGTGGCTTGTCATTTTTAGTAGCAGTTGTACCTCCAGCAATTATTGCATTAGTACCAGTTCTGTCTGCTTTGACAGGCTGCTTAGTAACAGTATTATCATTATTAACTGTTCTCAAAGGGGTATTAACCTTAGTAGCTGATCTATCATTTATTGCACTTGTACTTGTTCTTCCAGGACCCAAATTGGTCTTAGTTGAAGAACGTTCAGATTTTGTGGCATCTGCTAAAACGGGTGTAGTCCGTTCCAGGTAATTTGAGCGAGCTACAGTACTTGTAGTTACAGGATTATAGTCACCCCTTGATGAATAGAAACCGTTTGTATTGCCTCCAGATGTTCTTGGACCATAGTAATAACCGTTAGAAGAATATCCATAATAGTTTGAAGCATAATACCCATCCCAATAACCATTAGAATAACCTGTATTATAGCCGTACCAATAATTGTCAAAAGGATAAAAATATCGAAATCCACTCCCCCAGCCCCAGTGAAAACTGAAATGTAATGATGGTCTGTACCAGTA
>DAOVYU010000037.1 GCA_030635465.1 Bacteroidales bacterium
GTGCTTCATCCTTTTCTATTTCTTTCAGTGCTTTTTTTGTTTCTATCAATGGCATAGGGCATTTTAGCCCTTTAGCATCTAATGTTTTCATTATGTTGATCTATTTATTTTTTTACAATAATTTCAAATCGTTTTAAACTTAAATGTTTATTTTATGCCTTAACTGATGGCTATTAGCTACAAGTCTTCACAAATCACCATTCACTATTTTCAACTCTCTATTTCACCATTTCCCTGCCTTTGTCGGTCATTAAAATATAAAACGTTTCTTTGGTTACAATTCCTTCTGCAATGAAAATTGATAATACTAATTGAACCAGTTTTTTTGTTCCATTAATGAGCAACCTGAAATCCTTTTCATTGATCCCACGGTCTTTACTTTTCAGATCTGATAATAATAATTTCCTACATTTGGCTAATATAGTAGCATGTATAAACTCCCCTTCAAAAAAGATCAAAATGTTCTTCCTACCCAAATACTTTAAAAACATCTTTAGTCGATCTTTATTTATTTTCCTATCAACAGCAATGGCAGCAATATCTTTCTCATTAGGTTTATCCATCCCTACCTGCAGTATAATATCTTCAACCCATTTTAATTGATCGCGGGTTTTCTGATCTATTTTCACTTCATGACCTTTCAATGCCCAGGTAGTACCAACCTTTTTAATAATCCCATCATCATGAATAATACCCATCAACGCTTCCACGTAAAATTTTCCGGCTTCATTTCCTCCAAAGCCAAATTTCCCATAGAATGCTGTAGTTTCCAGTCCTTCTTCCAGGATTGTATTCTTTTGATGATATTCCTTTAATAAATCAACTACAGCCTGGTAATAATTTGAATGAATATCCTTACTGACTAATATTTTTCTACCATTAACAGTAAAGGTTCGGATTGAACCTACTTCAGTATCTTCACACTCTTTGATAATATCTTCAAAAGGTATTGATAGTTTTTCAGCAATTTTCTCAGGGAAAACTGGTGCATTTTCTTTTCTTAATCCTATTTTAATGAGATTAATTAATTTGTCACTTTCCAATGTAGCTCCAACTAAATCGTTTAAGGACTCAATAAGTTTGGGTGTTCTTTTTTTATGATGAAGAGGCTGCACATCAATAATATCTCCACCTCCCAGAGTGATATCGTTTGAAGAATTCCTGATAATGTATTTATCCTTGTTGAATAAGCAAACAGATTTTTCTAGGTGGAATTGCACAATAGCAGTTTGACCTGGATGCTGTGTATCATGATCTAATAAATGCATTCGTGCAGCACATTCAAATGTTCCGGTATAAAAAATCACTTTTGACCATAATCCTATCTGATAATTTTCTTCAAACAAAGTAAAAGTTGCATCAATCATTTGTGTGTCTTCAAACACCTTATCAGAAAGCACCATTCCCCGATGATAATCATCCAGCTTTAATCCAGCCAGGTTTATGGCTGCCCGATCACCACAAATCACTTCGTTGATTGAATCACCATGCCGTTGGATATTTCTAACTTTAACTTTTTTATTCTTACCAGGAAGTAAATACAAATCTTTGCCGGTTTCCAATTTACCATCAAGCACTGATCCTGTAACCACAAATCCGATCCCTTTTACATTAAAGATCCGATCGATGTACATGCGAAACTGGCCGCTATCTTTTTTATCCTTTACTTCAGGGAACAATTTGGAAATTTCAGTAACAAGCTCATTTATTCCCTGGCCGGTAACAGATGAAACTTGCAATACAGGTGCATCACTCAGACTAGTTCCTTCCAGAAATTCATCAATTTCCAGTTCGGCCAGCTCCAACATTTCTTCATCAACCAGATCTACTTTATTCAGAACAATTATTCCTTTCTTCACACCAAGCATTTCAATAATCTTAAGGTGTTCGACCGTTTGAGGCATAATACCACTATCAGCGGCAATAACCAACAATACAATATCAATCCCAAATGCACCTGCAACCATGGTCTTGATAAAGTCCTTATGTCCCGGAACATCAACAATCCCTAGTGAATCACCTGAGGGTAAGGTTAAATGGGAAAATCCAAGATTAATGGTGATCCCCCTTTCCTTTTCTTCTTTATGGGTATCACAATCAATATTAGTCAGCGCCTTTATCAGTGCTGTTTTTCCATGATCTACATGACCTGCTGTTCCAATGATCAGATGCTTCATGTTAACTTATATCAAAGTAAATATCCTTAACAGTTGTTACTAGTTTTGGGTATTGATTTTCTGGTATAGTAAGTACATCAAAATACACATCTCCTTTTCTGAGTATGGCAACTACCGGGGATTCGTGCTTCATCAAGGCTGCATATAATTTTTCAGAAAACATAGATTTTTGTTTATTCGTCTCAAATGCTTGGTCAATCCGTACAGCATAGCTGTCAATTTCTTCACCCGGTAATGCTCCACCACCACATTGGCCTTTACTGTCAACCACAACTGATGGTATTTGCTGATCTGAAAAAATCTTTTGCAATTTTTCAGCTTTATCTTTCAATTCAACCGGCTTTTTAATCATCATGCTGAACAACATGTTTTTAACAACCAGTTCTTTATCATCCAAATAATACGACATGGCTGCTTCCATTAAAGCAAGTGTGGTTTTTCCTACCCTTAACGCTCTCACCATGGGCTCTTTTTTCAAAATAGCTACCAGTTCTTTTTTTCCAGCAATTATTCCCGCTTGTGCACCACCTAACAATTTATCTCCGCTAAAACATACCAGGTCGATACCAGTTGCCAGTGTTTGTTTCACATCAGGTTCATTCTTAAATACTTCAATGGATGTTTTTCTCAACAATCCTGACCCCATATCATAAACAACCGGGACCTTATGTTGTTTACCAAGAGAAACAAGCTCGGGCAAACTGGCCTCTTGGGTAAATCCCTGAATTTTATAATTGGATTGGTGAGCCTTTAATAATAGTGCAGTATTAGCTGTAATGTGATCTTCGTAATCTTTCGCCCTGGTTTTATTGGTTGTACCTACTTCAACCATTTTACAATCCGATGCGGCCATTATATCTGGCAGTCTGAATGAACCTCCAATTTCGATCAATTCACCTCTTGATACAATTACTTCTTTTTCTTTTGCAAATGTTCGCAAAATCAGCATTAGGGCAGCAGCATTATTATTTACCACCAGCACATCTTCGGCCCCGGTTAAGAAGGTTAAAATTTTATACAGATGAGTATTTCTGGATCCTCTTTCCCCTTTTTCCAGATCAAATTCCAGGTTACTATATCCTTTTAAGATTTCAGCAGCTTCATTGATAATATAATCACTAAAAGGTGCACGACCCAGATTTGTATGCACAACAACACCTGTTGCATTTATGACACTTTTAAGGCTTTTTTGGTTAAATTGTTTTAAGCCTTTATCAATACGCAAAACAATTTTAGAAAGAGAAGGTATTTCTTTTGATTTCAGGACCTCCCTTCTGATTTGATCAATGGTATTTCGAATGACATGTTTGACTATATCAAGCTGATACAGATTAATGAATTCCTTAATTTCAGGAAGGTTCAATAATTTATCAATTCCGGGAAGTTTTTTTAAATCTTCCATTTTTGATTTCATCATATCGTTTTAATTCGTACAAATAAAAAAGCAGAGAGGGCAGGAATCGAACCTGCCACAGCCGGTGTTATCCGTCTGCTACTGGTTTTGAAGACCAGGTGGGACACCAGTCCCGTCCTCTCTAACTAAAAATTATCCCGGATAAAGAAGTTTCTTTCAATTGCCCGGGATAATTCGCTTCAAATATAAAATAACAAATTGAAAATCAACGCAACAAAATCATTTTTTCTGTTTGGCTATGGTGATTTATCGTTATCGTATAAAAATAAAATCCATCATTTACCATTTCTCCAAAATCATTTGTAGCATCCCAGGCGATGTTATGTTCTCCAGATAGTTTTTCTTCGCTAACCAAATGCCTGACAACCCGGCCATTGACGTCATAAATATCAATTACAACTTGTCCGGGTTTATTTAAAGTATATCGGATGTTTGTATTATTGCTAAAAGGATTTGGATAATTACCTGTATTTAAAACAGCTGAGATATTTTCACTCAATGATGTTACCGGATTATATCCTAAAAAACTATTTACAATCTCACTAATTAAATATGCTTTCATATTTAGTGAATCATCCGTTCTGATACCACCCATCATAACTGAAGATGAAACAGCAGTATAGGTTCCTGTTTCATGAATGAACATTCTACCATGACCATCGCCACTGCTAAATAATAAATCACTTCCATTGGCTTCCAGACGGTCAACACTAAAATGTGGACTATAGCCTCCCAAATAATTAAATTTAAGATTTGTGGCTATCACATCAGCTCCACCTTTAAGCGTATTTACTTCCTGCTCACTGCCATCATCGATATACTCTAAACCTAAATAGTCAAAGAACGTTGTGCCATTATGATTGGCTCCTATATCAACACTTTCAATATATAAATTACCGCCATTATCCATGAAGTTGATTAAACGTGACTGGTTTGTTGCATTTACAAAACCAGGAGGTGTAAGACCTCAACTCACGCAAAAGCACCCCATGGTGCTGAATACAATATCGTATGTATTCAGATCTTCCGGCAAGTAATAATAATAATCATATTCATATTCTGCAACATCAAGTGCCCTTGTAAGGCCAGTTGATGGATCAATCTCGTCCCCTTGTTCCGGACAGGTTATTGTTGGAATTTCATTGTCATTATCCCAAACAAGGATATTAAAGTCTATATCAGGATTTATCCGAACAAAATGACTTCTGGAAACATTGTTTCCAACAAACTCATCTTCATCAAATTCAACCATTCCATATAACACAGTATTGTAAGCTGCTGTTGAATGCCATTCAAAGCTATATGAATTGAATCCCTGTGGCTCGATTTCGCCAATATCATCAAAACTTCCAACCAACTCACCAGTTTTAAAATCGAATAATTTTACAGTAAATCCAGCCACAGTCTGAGATCCTGTATTTCTCACATCGAAGCTCCATTCACCTGTTTCCATTAAATCAATTTGAGTGGGCCCGGATATTTCGGATACGGATAAGTCCTGATCAAGGTAAACTGTTAATGTTATACTAAAAATATCCCACCAGTTCCAATTGTAGGTTTCTGCACCGAAAGTCCTAAATTTAAATTGAACATCCATACCGGCATAATCAGTTAGTGAGAATTCAATATCTTCTCCGCTATATACTCCCCAGTTACCACTTGCAAGAGCATGACTCCATAAAATATATTCATTTCCGTTATGCAAAATAGATATCTCAGCCATTTCATCAGAGGAAGTTGAAAAGACATCAAGGTGTTGATTTACGATCATTTCACCAATACTCTCATGTAAAGTTATGGTAGGAGAAATTGCAGCACAATCAAAATTAGCAATTCCAGGACTCCAGTAAAATTCGAGTTTACCACCATCAACAATCCAGTTTTCCTCTAAAGACCAATCTTCTCCAACACTAAAGTCTTCGGTCCAGAAAGGAGTTTGAGCAGATACCGGCAAAATAAATAGCAGCAGTATAATATAGATTAGTAGTTTTTTCATAAGCAGTTGTAGTATTTCAAGTCTTAAAAATCACACGTAAAAATAAGTATTTATTTATATAGGACAATAGAATAATTCATTAGGTTGTTTGCAGATTAGAATAAATTAAGCAAGCATTGCCATTTTGTATACTAATATTATGTCATAATAATGTATAATTAAACATTCCATGCTCAATAATGTTATTACATTTAACCAGCTATTAATGAACCTTAAAATCAATACATAATGCAAACGATACTTGGAGCAGGAGGTGCAATAGGAACTGACCTGGCAAAAGAACTTACAAAGTATACCAAAGAAATCCGGCTTGTTAGCCGTAATCCCAAAAAAGTAAATGAAACTGATGAACTTTTTTCTTGTGATCTGAATGATAAAGCAAAAGTTCTTCAAGCTGTGGAAGGCTCACAGGCAGTTTATTTAACTGCTGGATTTCCATACAAAACAAAAGTATGGCAGCAAACCTGGCCTTTGGTAATGCAAAATGTAATAGATGCCTGTAAAAAACATAGTTCCAAACTGGTGTTTATTGACAACATATATATGTACGACCCTACTAAACTTTCTTTTATGACGGAGGATACACCTGTCAACCCTTCCAGTAAAAAAGGAAAAGTTCGGGAACAAATAGCAAACATGCTATTGGATGAAGTTAAAGCTGGAAACCTAAAGGCACTTATAGCCCGGTCGGCAGATTTTTATGGACCTGGTATAAATAATAGCTTATTGCAGGAAGTTGTTTTTAAAAATATGCAAAAAGGTAAAAAAGCCAATTGGTTTTGTTCGATAGATAAAATACATTCTTTTACCTACACACCGGATGCAACCAAAGCTACTGCCATGTTGGGCAATGATGATAAAGCTTATAACCAGGTTTGGCTTACCTACAGCAGTTAATCCTATGACCGGTAAGGCGTTGATTGAGACCTTTGCTACTGAAATGAATGTTCCAGTAAAATACATGGTTGTTGGTAAAACCATGGTCCAGATCCTTGGATTGTTTAATTCCATTATGAAAGAATTTGTAGAGATGTTATATCAATATGACCGGGATTATGTTTTTAATAGCAGTAAGTTTGAAAAGGCTTATGATTTTAAACCCACATCGTATTTAGATGGGATAAAAGCGGTGGTGAAGGCTGGTTAGATATAGGCACAAGACTCATCTAACAAGTCACAGACCTGCCAGTACGTGGGGTTAGTTATAAGCATTTGTTTCAATCTCGTAAAAGTGAAGACTGACTAGACTAATGTCAGTTAGAGAGACGGAATTGTTAAGGACATAAAGCTCAAAGATAAAAAATTAACAGCTTAAGTTATTGTGTATTAATAAATATTTTTGTACGTTTGTAAATGAAGAAAGGGTTGCTGCCAACAACCCTTTCCCGACGGTGAGTTCAGTAGTCTACCACCAATGATGTGGTTTCTCTATGAACACTGTATCTATTTGCAGTGTTCCGTCTGATGATGGTAAATGAACCATCCTTATTGAGTACTTTAAATGTCTTTAAACTCTTTTTTATTTGTCCAATATATAATATTCATATCCTTCGCTTTTTCCTTTTCCTTTAATAGCACCAATTGCTCCTACTCTACTTAATTTTGAAAGATGGTGACGTAAAGCTGATTTTAATCTTTTTTCTGTTACATCAGGATTAAGGTCGATTGCTCTATTAAGAACATCGGTTACTTTTCCTTTACCTCCAACTAAATCAAGTAAATCTATTGTATATTTCTCCCATGTTTTATTTCCTTTAGCACCTTTTAACATAGCCTTATTAACTATTGTCGTTTTTTCTTCCTTTGGTGTAGTATAGGATTGCTGCTCTCCAAGCAATGTATTTATAGCCTGGATTTCTTTTTCAAGATCTATTTTTCTAAGCTTAAGTTCATCTATTAACTGTTGTCTCATGATCTATGTTTTTAAAA
>DAOVYU010000060.1 GCA_030635465.1 Bacteroidales bacterium
TAATTTATTGAATGAATGCTAATTTTAGTTGGTGTAGTAACTCTATATTTTTCAACTAAATTACCTGATGAGTTGAATATTTTAATGGTTAAATCTTGCTTATTAGTATAGTCAAGTATTAGATATGAGCATTTCTTAACCGGATTTGGAAATAATGTGATTTTATCTGCTTTTTGATTATTTAATGGAACCGCTACAATAGGATAAAAGCAAAGTGTATATAGGTCTGTTTTGTACCATATTTCGTCCTCCTGGTAATAACACAGCAGTGTAAAATCATTCCCCCCTGTAATCACAGTCATATCCCAGCCACTTTGTGTTATTCCAGCCACGCTTCCAATTCCCTCAACCCATTGTTCTTCAAAACCAAAATTTTCATATTCGAATAGTGTGATCCTTTTGCGATACTCATTTGCTGGTTCAATAAATACAGAATCAATATTTATGATGGTTGCTTCCAGTAGCATAAATCCAAAAGGATTGTCGACTATTACCGTATCACCAATATTTACGGTAAAATCATAAACAAGTCCTTCTTCACCAGCTAAATTGCGCATATAGTATTTATTTTCTTCTTCTTTGATAAATCCATACAATTCCCATTCTTCCATAAATTCATCATACGACTTTAGGATTTTTGTGTAGTTTGATGAGTTGATTACAGTATCGCCCTGAAGCTTTATATAGTAGGAATATAAAACCCCGCCACAGCCAGGTCATGGCTGGTCGGCAATACTCCAATGTTTTGTTGAATCAATTAGTTGGGGATTGTACTGACCATGGACAGGAAGTATTAGAATTAAGAAAAAAAGTAAATTGATAAATGTTTTCATAATGAAAGAGGTTTGGTTTACTTATAGACAACAATTAGATATAACAAGTTGCTTGCATTTCAAACAATTTCCAGCCTTATCCAATCCAATAATTTGAGTCTGATATCCAGTTCGCTCAATTACTTTAGAATTGCATTTCTCGCAAAAGGTATCTTGCCCTTCACCTGATCTGATATTACCCAGGTATACATAATTCAACTTTTCTTTTGCTATAGCATATAGCTGATTTAGCTTTTCGGTGGATGTGGCTTCTTTTGACATTTTGTACATCGGGAAATACCTGGAAATATGTAAAACAGTATCTTCTCCGGTTTCATTTACAATCCAATCAACCATTCCCCTGAATTCTTTTTCACTATCATTTGTTTCAGTAATTATCAAATTAGTGATTTCGATGTGCTTGTTATGTTTTGTCAACAATTTGATGGTCTCTAAAACAGGAGCAAGTTTCGAGGATGTATGCTGTTTGTAAAATTGTTCGGTAAATGCTTTTAAATCCACACTAAATGCATCCATGTATGGTAAAAGTTTTTCCAGAGGTTTTGAATTTATAAAACCATTAGTTACCATTACTGTTTTTAGCTGTTCCTGTTTGGCGAGTAGTGCAATATCAAACATATATTCATACCAAACGGTAGGCTCGTTATAAGTGAAAGCAATGCCCAGATTGTCTGATCGACTTTTTGCAAGGTTCACGATATCAGCAGGAGAATTTGATCTCAAATAAGGATGATTATCAATACCCGATTGTGAAATTTCCCAATTCTGACAAAAACTGCAATGCAAATTACATCCAATACTTCCGATCGAAAAAATTGTTTTTCCGGGAAAGAAATGATACAATGGTTTTTTTTCAATGGGATCAAAATTATAGGAACAAATCTGGCGATAATTTTCAGAGATTAATTTGCCTTCGAAATTTTTACGTACCCTGCACGATCCTCTTTTACCATCTTGAATGATACATTCATGAGGGCATAAATAACATTTTACCTGACCATCCAACTTTTCATAAAAAGAGGCTTCTTTCATTGTTTTTGCAATCTTAATTTTGCTCCCTATAAAAATACTGATTTATTTTGATTTTTGCAGACTATTAATTTGATCTATGATGTTGTGATAATGAGATCCCTCCCAGTAAACCTTCTTGCAATTAATGCATTGAAAAAATTCATTGAAGTATTTACGGGTTTTGGGTTTCAGCAGATGTTCAATATCTTCTTGGCAAACTATTACAATTGATCCGTTGCATTCAAAACATCTGTTTAATGGTTGAATATTTTTACTTAAATCAAATCGGTCAATTACCTCCCTTAATTGGTCTTTTGGATTTGTTGATCTGACGAAGTATCCATGTGTGACCTGTTTATTTTTTAAAATTCCAATATCACGGGTAAGGATAATTCTTTTTTCCGAATGGGAAGTTGCAATGATATAAGGATCGGAATAATTATTTTCGTAGAGGGTGTCGAATCCGATCATTCGCAAGTATTTTGCAAGCTTACCAAGATGAACATCCAGGATGAATTTGGTTATTCTCAGCGGTCTGGGTCTTAATCTGGTTACATCAGAAATGTCAAAACTTTCAAATACAGGATATACAGAAATTTGATCCCGATCTTTAGCTTTAAAAGTAAAATCAACAGATTTTCTGTTTACTAATATCAAATCAACTTCGGTATGTGGACCCCCAATTGATTCAATCACATCCTTGATAGACATATTTCCTTTGAAAGTGTGTTTAAAAGTAATTTTTCTTTTATACCGAGGAAGAAAGTCATTCAGTTCTTCATAGAACCTTATTTGAATTGTAGTCGGCATATTGAATTTGTTTATGATGAACTTACATCTGCAAATCGAAGAAGCTAAATTGAATCTCTGGTAAATTTAGCAAATGTTTAGCACTATCACTAGAATACCAGTTATCTATTAAGTTTGAAATGAAATGTGATTGTCTACAGAATGTAATTCAATTTCCAGTTGTTGGAAATGATAAAGGTATGCCAGTATATAATATGCTCCAATACCTGTAAATGTATGCCACAAAAAGTGTGTTCCCATTGGTAGGAAGTTTAGGGAATAGGCATCAAGTTCTCTGAATGCAAGTGCCAGGCTAAAAGGAGAAATACCGCGGAAAACATAAATGAGCGCGTAAAACCGTGTGTTAATAAAAGGAATAACAGCGGAAGACCTGTAATTACTCCTGTTATGGCATATGAAATATTAATGGCTGCATGTGAAGGTAATTTACCGAATAAGAGAAAACGGAAAGCAAATGAAATGATAATTACAAAAAACACATACCACCATCGCTTAAACACCTTAACCCAAAAATAGATGCTCAACGATAAAGTGAGGATTGCTGTTGGCAACACATCCATAAACAGAAAAAACTGTGATACCCTGAAAGCATGGAATAATGTACTTCCTGTGCCACCCAATACCATGAGTGGAATGGCGAAAATCAGAAATCTGTAATCCTTGAATTGACCACGAATCTTGAATAACCAAATAATTGCCGGTATTACGATCATCAAAGATGAAATAGCATTCCATGGTTCCACAATCCAATGATCAGGATTAGTTTCTGTATATATTGGCCCACCATCACTTAAAGAGTGATTATACCAATCCCGTGCTGAATTTTTCGGGTCCATTGTAGATTTACTAGTTATTTAATAACAAACTTTTGTTTACTTTTTTTATCCATTTAAGCGAAAATGAGATACTTACATTGTTTAACTTTAATTAACCTTCGTAAAAGGAAATTGTTTTTGTAAATTTCAATTTTTCCGTAATTTTACATCCTGAATTTCTATAATTTCCCAACATAAGTTAGATGGACGGTAAGGTCGCAGTTGTGATATTGAATTGGAATGGTAAGAACTTCCTGGAACAGTTCCTCCCAAGGGTAATTGATTACAGTAAGGATTTTGCGGAAATCGTTGTGGCTGATAATGATTCTTCTGATGATTCTGTTGTTTATTTACAGAACAATTTCCCGGAAGTCAGGATTATACAAAATGAAATAAACGGAGGTTTTGCCAAAGGGTACAATGATGCCTTAGCTCAGGTAAATGCTGAATATTATATCCTTCTCAATTCCGATATTGAAGTTACTCCCAACTGGATAAAACCTATTATTGACTTAATGGATGCAAATCCAGAAATAGCTGCTTGTCAGCCCAAATTGATGTCATATTATGAGCGGGAAAAATTTGAATATGCAGGTGCGGCAGGAGGTTTTATAGATAAATATGGTTATCCTTTTTGTCGGGGAAGATTATTCCAAACCCTTGAGGCTGACGGAGGTCAATATGATGATGTTAACGAGATTTTTTGGGCGACAGGGGCTTGTTTGTTTGTACGTGCTGAAATTTATCACAAGCTGGGTGGTTTGGATGAACGTTTTTTTGCCCATATGGAAGAGATAGATTTTTGCTGGCGTGCAAAAATTGACGGATACAAAATAATGTTTTGTCCTGACTCAACTGTATATCATGTAGGAGGAGGAACCCTTCCAAAAAAATCATGGAAAAAAACATACCTCAATATGCGGAATAACAACATCATGTTGTATAAAAATATTCCGGACGACAGGTTAAAAAAAGTATTCTTAGCCAGGTTATTCCTGGATGGTGTTGCGGCTATCAAGTTCCTTTTTGATGGTGGTGTTATGGATATGTTTGCTGTGGTAAAAGCACACTGGAAATTCTTTTTTATGATCCCGGAGTTAAGGCGGGAACGTTGGGCCAGAGAACCTGAGGCGGTTTCAAAAATATACCAGAAGAACCTTGTTTATGAGTATTTTTTGATGCGGAAGAAGACATTTGGGGAATTGAACCAGGATTTATTCAGTTAATCATTTTCAACCAGTCCCATCATTGCCAACCGATAAGAATCCATTCCAAATCCAATAATTGATCCTTTGGTATTTGGTGCTATTAATGACACATGCCGGTAATCTTCTCGAGAAAAAATATTGGAAATGTGGACTTCAATAACGGAAGTTTTAATTGCAGCTACAGCATCTGCGATAGCAACTGAAGTATGTGTATAACCACCGGCATTTAAAATGATCCCATCATACGAAAAACCAACTTCATGCAGTTTGTTGATGATCTCTCCTTCCACATTGCTTTGATAGTAATCAATTTGTAGCTGCTGAAATTCACTTTTTAACTGAGATAAATAATCATCAAAAGTGATTATACCATAGATCGAGGTTTCTCTTTTTCCCAGCAAATTCAAATTTGGTCCGTTGATGATATAGATTTTCATTGTGTTGATATATTTACAAAAGTATAAAATTGCATGAATTTGGTAAATCATAGTTTTAAAATGATTGATTAACTTTATCATGAAATTATTTTGTAATGCAATTGTCAATAGATTTTAACGAAGCAGCTTCCGACTATCATTCTTTTCTCCAAAAGAAATATCCCCAAAAGACCATTTTAAAACTTGTAGGGGACAGGTATAAATTAAGTCGCTCAGAAAGGTCAATGCTTTACAGGGGAATTTCAAAGGATGAAGAAAATATGATCCGATCTGAAAAATTGATTCATATGAGTTTTGTAAAGGATCAAGATCTATTTATTGATGGACTGAATCAAATTTTTACCATTGCCAGTTACCTGAATGGAAATATCGTTTTTATTTCTTCAGATGGATTTTTGAGAGATGCTTCCGAAATGCATGGAAAACCGTTTAGAACTGAATTATTAGAAAGATCTATAGAACTTATTGATGTGTATTGCAAATCCCTTAACCTGAAACAGCTCTTATTTTATATTGATCAGCAGGTGAATAAATATGAAAAGATAAAATTCCTGTTGTCCAAGAGAATTTCTGAACAACAAATAATTATTTCAGATCAGGTAGATAAGACCTTAGTAAAATTAACTTCTGGTATTATTGCTACCTCTGATTCACAGATCATTGAAAATACTAATCTGGATATTTTTGATCTGGCTTACCATACATTGAAATTTCATTTTAATCCAAATTTTATCGATTTAAATAATTTGAATATTAAAAAACCTTAATTTTGTCTTATCAATTCAGATGGGGTGCCCAACAGATTGATAATTGTCCGTTTATTATTGACTATTGAATAGTGCGTTTTTTTGTAGTATTCAATTAGACAATAGACAATTATCAATAAAGAAGGGCTGAGAGCATACTCTTGAACCTGATCCGGGTAATGCCGGCGTAGGAAAAGAAAAATCACAGTATGTATGGCAATTCCCTTTTTTGAATGATTTTAGATCATTGAAACAAAGCAGTTATAAAAATTTCTATGAAAAATCAGGAAATAAATACCGTAACTCCCATTTCGAAAGGGGTGAAGGGGTATGTTATAAAACAAATAACATTTATTTACTGATTTTTAATTTACACAACAATTGATTTGTTTCAAAATCATTTTAAACTAATATTGTTTTGCCATGTTTATTAAAACAATTAACCACAAGATTTTAATTCTTTTAATCGGATTATTACCCGCATTTACCTTTGCACAATTTACCATTTCGGGTAAAGTAAAAGATGGAGATTCGGGTGAGTATTTACCTGGGGCTACTATTCAGCTAAACAATGGATCTGCTACAACAACAGATGTTGTTGGATTCTACAAAATTCCAAAACTAAAATCGGGATCTTATAACATTGAGGTTTCATTCATTGGATATAAAACCATTGTAAAGGATGTTGATGTAAGTGGAAACCTGTCTATTGATTTTGAATTGAAGTATACTGCCATATTAA
>DAOVYU010000105.1 GCA_030635465.1 Bacteroidales bacterium
GCAGCCAGGTCAACATCCTGGATATTGCCATTGGTTTCAAAAACCACTGAATCACTAACAATGTATGGAGTATTGATGTTATTAGGATCAATTGTAACCCGTATGAAAATGAAAATACTATCCTTTGCAGGTATTTCAACATTGGAGAGTGAAATTGCGGGTGCTCCATCTATGTTTAGCTGATATTGTGACTGGCTCCCTTCTGCAAGATAGATGTTTGATATTTTTATCCTTGCATCATTATTATTAAAAACCTTCAATGTTTTTGTCGTGGAACCAACAGTTGTAAATACTGTGTCAAATAATATTGTGTCAGTTGAAAACGCCAATTTATGTGAAGGCTCAGTACTGATCACATCATCTTTTTGACATGAGAAAAAAACCAAAGAGATCAGGAATATTATAATTCCACTTTGAAAAATTAAACCATATCTGTTTTTATTCATTTCCGTCCTGAAAAATTTGCGCAAAGATAGTGATTCATGAATACTATATACGCAAAACAGCTCGTTTTATTGTTTCCAGAATTATAATGGTTTTGATTGGCTAACTGAAGATATTTCTCTGGATAAAAAAGGTTATTTTTGATGAAAATTAACACGATGAAATTTGGTATTTGTTTACTCAGTACAATTCCGGTAAGGAATGAACCATCTGACTTATCTGAAATGAAAACACAGTTAATTTTTGGTGATTTATTCATTGTTCAGCACTCAAAACAAAATTATTTAAATATCCGGATTGTATATGATAATTATGAAGGCTGGGTAGATGAGAAACAAATTTTTTACCTTGAAGAAGATGAATTTAATAGGTTAAATAATGCTCAATGCAGGTATTCAAAAGATCTTGTTGAGATAATTCAGGATGAACAAGGTAATATTATTCCTGTATTATTTAGCAGTTCAATGCGACTTTTAGAAAATGATCAATTTTCTGTTGGTGACAAAACATTCAACTATACAGGTCAATTATCTAACCCGACCAATAAAATTCAAGTCTCATCAATTATTGAAGATGCCATGATTTTATTGTCAGCACCTTATCTTTGGGGAGGGAAATCTCCTTTTGGTATTGATTGTTCAGGGTTTATCCAAACGGTTTTTAAAGCAAATGGTGTGAAACTTTTGCGCGATTCCTGCCAGCAAGCTTCACAAGGTGAATCTGTAGGTCTCATGGATGAAGCCTTACCCGGTGATCTTGTTTTTTTTGATAATGATGAAGGTGTGATCACTCATGTCGGGTTAATGATCGAAAAAGATAAAGTGATCCATGCATCAGGCAAAGTAAGAATTGATTCCATTGATCATCATGGTATCTATAATAGTGAGTTAAAAAAATACACCCATAATCTCAGGTTGATCAAACGGATATTATAACTTGACAATCTTTCGGCAGAACTGACATCCCTGCTATTTAGAAACTCTTCTAAATTCATCTTGTAATTTGATTCATTTCAATTTGTTACCAATTTATTCAATAGATTATCACCTAGATATTTTCTGGTGGCACAATTTCTGATCAGCCTGATTTTCAAATCTAAAAATTATAAAAATAATGTTACAAACGAATTTAAATCATGTTAACTCTGCCGAGGAATACGATAAAGTACTTGCAGAAAATGAGAATGTTATGATATGCTGTGGTAGAATGGGGCCAATGTGTATTCCGGTTTATGCTACAATGAAAGAACTGGAAGGGGAATATCCGCATGTTACTTTTTATGACATGGAATTTGATCATCCGGACGCATCAGTTATCAGGAACTTACCAGAATGCAGGGGATTTATGGGATTGCCATTTACAGTATACTATAAAGATGGCAAGGTGGTTAAGGCTACATCCGGCATTCAAAACCGGGAGCAAATTATCGAAATCCTGGATTATGAACTGGCAAATACTAGCAAAATATTTCAATAGATTGCAATTACTTTTTTTGTGATTAATAAATTATTTTGATGAAATGAATGAAAAATTAACTTTTTTCATTCATTTTTTTTTATCCATAAATGTATTTTTGCTTTACTATTTGTAATTGAAGCATTAAGGATGTTGATGTTAAACATTATTAACTAATTGCTAAAAAATGTTAAAAACTTTTTGATGTTGTCAACGATAAATTTAAGTAAAATTGTTAGCTGATTAACAGTAGAAACATTAACCCCTTAAATACAAATTTTATGAAGAGAATTTTACTAAGTTTACTAATCCTTTCCGGCATTGTGCTTTTTTCGCAAGCGACTTATGCTCAAACCGGAATAAAAGGTGTTGTTAAAGATGCCTCTTATGGCGAAACATTAATTGGTGCCACTGTCATTCTGGATGGGACATCACATGGTGTTGCTACCAATATAAATGGTAGCTTTCAGTTGGAAGGCCCAGCTGGAGATTACAAACTTAAAATTTCCTATGTTGGTTATGAAGATTTGGTTATGGATGTAACTATCTCTGATGGTAAAATGACCAATGTTGGCACTATTAAACTAGAACCTACATCCACAACAATGGATGGTGTAATGATTCAGGCTGACAGAGCGATAGGACGTGAAACTCCGGTTGCTTTTTCCAATGTTGACAGAAAACAAATACAAGAACAGTTAGGTTCGCGTGATATCCCATTGAGTATGGATGTTACACCAAATGTATATGCTACTCCTCAGGGAGGTGGATCAGGAGATGCACGTATCAATGTACGTGGATTCAACCAACGTAATGTAGCAATCATGATCAATGGTGTACCTATCAATGATATGGAAAACGGATGGGTTTACTGGTCAAACTGGGATGGTATAGGTGATGCTGCCTCATCCATTCAGATGCAGCGTGGTTTAAGTGCTGTTAACCTGGCAACACCTTCTATTGGTGGAACAATGAACGTGATTACCAGTCCGGCTGAACAAAAAGGTGGATTTATGTACAAGCAGGAATTTGGTACTGGAAATTTTATTAAAAGCTCTGTTTTTGCACATACTGGTCTTTTAGATGGAAAATTTGCTTTCAGTGTAGGTGGCGTTCGCAAAACAGGCCAGGGTGCTGTTGACAAAGTTTGGACTGATGCATGGGCTTATTATTTTGGTTCATCATGGAATATTAACTCAAAACACAGGTTGGAATTATATGCTATGGGCGCTCCACAACGTCACGGACAAAACCTGTATAAGCAAAATGTAGCTGCTTATAGTCATGGTTATGCACAAGATCTTGATTTCCCAGCTGGTGCTCTGGAAAAATTCCCAGAATCACAATCAGGTAGGTATTATAACCAGAACTGGGGTACTGTTAGCAATAAATATACTTCGAGTCAGGATTGGAATGGTCAACAAAGCGAAAGATACAATCCTCATTATATTAATGAGAGAGAAAACTTTTATCATAAACCACTAGTTAACTTAAACTGGTTTGCACAATTCAGCGAAAAAGCAAGTTTATTTACCACACTTTATTATTCTGGTGGTAAAGGTGGTGGAACTGGTACATTTGGTTCTATGGGATGGGATTACAGTGGTCCTTCCAGAATGGTAGATTTTGATGCTACTATTGATAGAAACATAAACAATGTGGATAGTTTAGGTAATGATCTCGGATCACGCGGTATTTTGAGGAATAGTGTCAATAATCAGAATTCCTATGGGTTACTTTCAAAGCTTAAGTGGAATTTAAGTGAAAGATCCACCTTTACATTTGGTATTGACGGAAGAACTGCAGTGATTGAGCATTACAGATCAGTTCGTGATCTGGTAGGTGGAAGTTACTTCTTCTGGGATGGTAATGAATTTGAATCAGGTAGTGCTTATGAGAAACAACTTGGGGACAAACTTGATTACAACTTTACCAATACGGTTCAATGGTTAGGTGGTTTTGCCCAGTATGAGTATAACTATGGTAATATTACTGCTTATGGTACTGCAGGTTATTCAATGATCAAATATGGGTATACAAATCATTTTGCTAAAGAAGAAGGTACAGATTCTGAACTTTCATCAAAAAGTGATTTTATTGGTGGCTACCAGATAAAAGGTGGTGCAAACTACCGTTTTACAGAAACCCTTAATGCATTTCTTAATCTGGGTTATGTATCTAAAGTACCTGTTTTCGATGCTGTTATTAATGATAGAAATGCTACTGTGGCTGCAGATCCAAAAAATGAAAAATTCACATCAACTGAACTAGGAATGACTTATAAATCGGTCAATAATAAGTTTATCATATCAGCCAACTTGTATTATACTTTATGGGATGACAGAACTGTTACAAGAAGTAGAATATTACAAGATGGTAGTGAAGGATTAGTTTTTATCGAAGGTATGTCGCAAAGGCATTATGGGTTAGAGCTAGAAGGTCAATACAAACCATATGATGCATTTGGAATTGTATTTGCCGGTTCGATCAATAACTGGGAATATACTAAGGATGTAACCGGTGCTTACAAAGACTATGATGATCCAGATAATGATGTAGAATACAATTATTATATAAATGGCCTTAAAGTAGGTGATGCACCTCAAACTCAATTTGTATTGGGTTTAAATGTTTGGCCGCTTAAACAATGGAAAATCCAATTATTAGGTAAATATTATGCGAATCACTTTGCTGATTGGGATCCATTAACCAGGGAAGATGAATCAGATAAAGGTCAGGTATGGGAGACCCCAACTTATGTTGTGTTTGATTTACATACTGAATATAATATCCCAACTAAAGGCGATCTTGATATGTCTATATTCATGCATATATTTAACTTATTTGATGAATTATACGTTCAGGATGCTGTTGATAATAGTGCTTATAATGGTTATTATGGAGATGATGATCAATATACACATGAAGCCTGGACAGCAGAAGTTTATCTTGGATTACCAAGGGTTGTTAATTTTGGTGTGATCATTGGCTTATAAAAATAAATTTTTAATTATTAAAACCTCGACTCCCTATGGTGTCGGGGTTTTTTTATGACACTTTTTTAACATGAATAATAAAATTAACTGTTGAACACTAACAGAAATGTACTACCTGGATATTATATGACGTAAAATATTTTAGTGTTTATAAGTAATTTATTACAATATAGACAGCACGGTTTTCACAAGTTAGATATTGAGTTACATAGGATCGAAATTGATATGGCCCTCTCATATTAATGTAGCTCATGCATTCTCATATTTAATTCTTTCCTAATAGATTAAAGATAGGTTTTCGAAGGAAGGTTAAGATGATCTTAATATAAACTAGTAGTTATTTGATTCGTATCCTTGAAGTGAAAATATGGAATTAAAAAAAAGAGGAGTCCCAAATGGAACTCCTCAGTATATATTATTAGTAGTGTTTCTTATTGAACCTTTACAGTAAACTCAATTGATCCATCATCATCTACATGAATATTATCAATACGGATCAAACCGTATATTTCATCCGTAGTTTCAAATGCCAGTACCTGACCAACTGCTAAATTATTAATTTTAGATTCATCAGGTGGTGTTGGCAATGTTGCCGCTGTAAC
>DAOVYU010000198.1 GCA_030635465.1 Bacteroidales bacterium
GTATAGAATCAAAATTTAAAGTCCCCGTACCTTTTGATCTGACACCTACCCTATAATGCTTGTAAAGGGTATCAGCTCCCTGTAATTGAATTTCAACACCATGAGGAATAGGCGTATAAGCAGGAGATGGGGTAGGAGGTGAAATAGCCAATAAACCAAGATTTACGCCGTTCATGATTGAATTTCTTCTTAAATAACCCATATCAACATAAAAACTATCGATGATGCCATCAGGTGGAACAGTTGTATCAACACCCAAAATATCATTTGTTGTATGCTGACGGTCTGGTGGAGTTCCCGATCCATTTCCATGCTCATTTTGTGAACAGAAACGGATGGCTGTATATCCTCTTTCCCTGAAAGGGATATGGTCACCACTTCGCCCAACCCGATCTTCAGATATAATTATGTTAATATTCATCGGAGTTGCCAATAGAGGATTTATTCTTTCAACCTGGTTCATCTGAATATAGCGAGCCAATTGTTTGTGTGGTGAAACAGCACTGGAATCATCCCAGGAGGATTTTGAAAATATTCGTACATGTGTTGAATCAACATGGTTCATATAAGGACAACTTGGTGGTGAAGAAGTGTTGCCACAAATCACACCACCAATTACATCATTATTTAAAACAGCCTTTACTTCCAGATCATTTTGCCATAGGTGCCAGGCCAGAGCTTTTGCACCATACAATCCTTGATCTTCCCCGGTTGTTAAAGTAAACAAAATGGTATGATTAAAAGCATATTTGCTCATAATCCTGGCCAGCTCCATAACCAGGACAGTTCCTGAACCATTATCTTCCATACCAGGAGAATAACATGAAGTATCACACACACCTTCACAACGGGTATCATAATGACCTTCGATGACCAGTATTTCTTTGTTGGTGGTGTCTAATCCAGGTAAAATTCCAATAACATCCCTGTGAACATACTGTCCGCAAATATTCGCATCGAAAGTAAGATAAGTTACCAATAACCTGTTTTCGTTTTGGCCACTAACCTCCACCAGCTTTTTATGGATCCAGCGTCGTACAGCTCCAATTCCATTTGTTTCAGAGACCGTATCAGACCCAGAGTTCCTGTTATAATAGGAATCTATGTGCTCAAGATAATGGTAAAGCGAATCTTTGGAAACATCATTTACAACCCCAAATAATATGGAATCAGGATGATTGATCACAACTGAAGGTAAATAATTATCTGGATTATAATTTCCGAAAAAAACAGCCTCAGCTTCTGGATTACTAAATTCCATATTATACTGTGCAGAAACAAAAAAACCTTGAAAAATAAATATCAAATAAAGCGGGAATTTTTTCATGATATCTAAATTTATATTGAATTTAAGAACCAATATCATTTATAGTAGATCAATAATACAAAAAATATCATTCTAATTTTAAAAAGAAACTAAGTTGCTATAAGCTTCCAGTCAGTGGGATTACATTTAATTCGGTTTAAAATTGGATCAAAACTTTCTTTATGCGTTTCAATAAAAAAATCAGCTATTGGTTTCATATCTACAACATCCTGCTTTTTATTTTTATTGGATTTGCTATCAACAATAATAAAAATTCCCGGATGAATATACTTCCTAAGAGCAGGAGATTCGCATACAATTGGCCCTGAAATATCAGCTACATGAAGAAAATTTTCAAAGGCCTCCAGCATATATTCATCATAACATTCGATATAAAATACTTTGTGGGCTCCTGCTTTTAACATTCTTGAACTATCCTTTGATGAAGTCGAAGAAGTTTCCTGGTAAATGTTGAAATTAGTATTTTGATAAATAGTTTTCAGGCTATCTGTTCCACTATGAAAATGAGGACTGATCTTTAAGCCAGTGATTTTAAAATTTGGAGAAAATTTTTCGATGATTGAAGATGCCAGCAATGTTTTGCCTGTATTACGACCAGTTCCGGCTATCAACAATAATTTTTTGAACTCCTCCATAAGGAATATTTAGTGCCAACGAAGATATAATTAATATGACAATTAAACTTTTAATACCTATCCACCTGGTCAAAAAAATCGATGGCACTAAACCCTTTATAAACCTTTGCAGAATGTCGAACCCCATCCGGAATAAAATAAGTATCACCTTTTTTATAGGTTATTTCCAATCCACCAATGGTCAAATCAATTTTTCCTTCTACAACAATTCCCCATTGCGCTTTATGCGAATGCTCAGGAATTACCGTTTCTTCTGTAAATTCAAAAAATACCAATTGGTTTTGGGGACCTTGAAGTTTATATGACTTAACCCCTTTTATGGGTAGTTCTACGTGAGGTAATTTTTTAATGATTTCAGGATAACTCATAGCATTAAATTTAAATTCTTCTAAAAATAGTCAAAAATAAATTTTTATCCAAAAATGTTAAATCAATTAATTTCTTTAAATAAAAAAAAGAGGCCGTTTCATAAGTCCATATTTACCACAATGGTTATGTTGAGCTTGTCGTAACATATTTGCACAATAATTTCAATGAAAGCTGAGACTAGGGAGACCAGGTTTTTACCAAATAATTTATTGAATAAAGAATTTTTTACAGCTTATTATTTTTTATTATTCTGGTCAGTTGACCAATTAAACATTACCCTCTTATTTACAAAACCTGGCCACATTATTTTTTGCTTCTTTTAAACCAAGCTTTTCCGCTTTGATAAACTCTGCACAGGCTTTGTCCGGATAGCCCTGTACGATGTATGCCATTCCAAGGTTGTTATGGGCCTGTGCATAGTCGGGTTTTAACTCAATAGCCTGGGTAAAACCAGCAATTGCTTTATCGCTAATCCCCTGGTTACCATATGCCATTCCAAGGTTGTTGTGTCCTTCGGCAAGGTCCGGTTTAAGTTCAATCACTTTATTGAAATCAGCTACTGCTTTGGAATAAACCCCTTTATACACATACAAAAGACCCCGGTTGTTGTAAGTTTCCACATTGTTGGGTTTTAGTTTAAGCGCTTTGGAATAGTCTGCAATTGCTTTATCATATTGTCCACGATTGGCATATATAATTCCGCGATTATTATAAGCCTCGGCATAATCAGGATTGATCTCAATAGCCCTGGTAAAATCGTTGATCGACTTATTAAAGCGTCCCTGTGTTTGATACAAATAGCCTCGGTGGATGTAAGCAAAATCGGATTTAGGGTTTTGGTGGATGGCCGAATTGTAAAAAGTCATTGGATCGGCATATGCCCGGGACTTAACGAAAGTAGAAACTGAAAAAATCAAAAACAGGGCAAGCATTATCCAGGTAAATGTTTTTCTCGACTTTTTAAACCATTCCTCAGGAAACAATAACATCACAAATAAAAGCATGCCAATCAAAGGCAGGAAGAAACGGTGATGCAGATAATCGAAATAATTGGGTTTGAAAAGCATAGTGGGTGCCAACAAAAATAAAAACCACGATATCCAGAATATTTTCTCCCTGGCAGGCTTTCCTGAATTTTTGAATAGCAGGAATCCCAACAACAAAATAATGCCAGAACCAATTACAGTTTTTATCATCGAGAAATTGGGTATGGGGTCAATATCAAATGGAAAAAAGAAATTCGTCAGGGATTCAGGTATGGTTTGCAAATTAAGCAAAAAGGGGATGATCCCCACTTCACCATTATTACTCAATACGCCAAGGACTTCATTCCCGGTTGAGAAATCACCGATTGCTTTCGAGCGTAGCCAAAACCAGACGATTCCGGATACCGCATAAAGGGCAATCAACAGTGCATATTTATTATCAAATCGCTTTTCCTTCTTAAAGGTGACATAATAAATAAAAAATACAATAGGCAGAATTGATGCCGTCTCTTTACTGAATAATGCCAGAGTGAATACAGCCCAACTTAAAAATAAGAACGAAAGTGATTTTTTCCTCAGAAATTCAACAAAAAACAGAAATGCCGCCAGAGAAAATAGCATCAGTTGCAAATCACCTCTAGCCGGGATCCATGCCACATTGGAGATAAACAAAGGATGAGCACAATAAATCAAGGTGCTTAAAATGGCCAGACTTCGCGGAATTTTAAACTTTATCAGAATCAGAAACAATAAATAAGCGATGCATCCTAAAAGCAAAATATTTGTCAGGTGAAACATCCAGGTATCATGCTTGCCCTGCAATTGCATATCAACCATGTACGATATGGTTTGTAAAGGCCGGTAAAAATGGCTATCACCATCTATAAAAGCATCAGTCATAAATGCCTGTGAAGCATTTTGCAAATCATCAAGAAAATTAATATTCTTGCTTATGATGGTGTTA
>DAOVYU010000403.1 GCA_030635465.1 Bacteroidales bacterium
ATTTCCGATGCTTTTATCCTTTGCCCAAAAAGGAATTAAACCCCACTTAAAATAAGAAAGTTCATTTTGGTTGGCATTGGATATAACAGACAGATCCTGGGATGGTGCACTGTTATAGCGAGGTGTATATTGTCCGCGATCAACTTTTACATCAAATCTGTCTTCGATGATCTTTGCTAACGGAGAAAATGAAAATCGGCAGCACATAATGCTAGTTCAAAGTTCTGAGTTTTGTGTTCGAAATTAATAATTTTACTTTACACATGTTTATCCACATCCACAATCAGGATATCACTCCATTTTGTTGTATAATGTGGTGACAAATGATGCTGGCGCATATGCCAGTTTTTTTCTGTTCCCTGAATAGCAAATTTAACCTGTTCTATTCCAGCCTTACTATTTATATTATCAATTACTTCTAGTAACTGTTTGTTTTTTTCCCGGTTTACTTTATCCCATAAATTTGTTTGTGTTTCTTTTGCCGGAACTACATCTGAAACAATAATACCTGATTTTTTATAGGCAAAGCCTTTTTTATACAATTTTTTTAACGCAATTACTGCATAATGAATCAACTCAGCAGTTTGATTGGTAGGAACGGGTAGCTGAATAATTTTATAATTGACATATTGTGGGCCATCTGCAAATTTATTTGTCATGATAAAAATGAGAATGGATTTTGCTAAGGATCTTTGCTTACGTAGTTTTTGTGCAACCTTACTCACATAATTCATGGTAGCTTGTTCCAGTTCCTCATAAGCTGTAATAGGTTGGCCAAATGATCTGGAAGTACAAATCTCTTTTTTAGTGTCAGGATTACTTTCCAGGGAGTAACAAACTATTCCGCGTAACTCAAGCACCAGTCTTTGACCCATTACTCCAAGATGTTCTTTGATCCGGTTTTCATCTGCCTGTTTTAATTCATAGGCCGTAAATATTTTACTCTTCTGAAAAAATTGGGCATACTTTTCGCCCACTCCCCAAATTTCCCTAACTGATACTTTCCTCAAATACTGATCAGATTTTTGATCGCCATTCAAAAACAAAACACCTTGTTTACAAACTTCAGTTTTAGCTATATGGTTCGCAATTTTAGCCAATGTTTTAGTTGGAGCAATACCAATGGAAACCGGGATACCTGTCCATTGTTCAATTGTTTCTTTAATTTTTCTACCAAAGTCAATTAACTCATTTTGAGGGATTCCGGTGAGGTCTAGAAATGCTTCGTCTATGGAATAGATTTCCATATCCTGAACCAACCCGGCCAACGCATTCATCACCCTTTGTGAAATATCTCCATACAAAGCATAATTAGTAGAAAATACATGGACGTTATTTTTTTCAATGATTTCCGGGATTTTAAAAACAGGCTCACCCATTTTTATACCCAATAGTTTGGCTTCCTCTGACCGGGCGATAATACAACCGTCATTATTCGACAGGACAATAACAGGTTTTCCTTCAAGTGCAGGGGCAAATATCCTTTCACAGGAAGCATAAAAATTGTTACAATCAACCAGGGCAAAAACCTTACTCATTTTTCATTTCATATAAAAATTAAAGATATGGATTTTTCTTTTTCTGGTTATCTTTGCAGGTTCTTAAAAACATCAAAACAAAAAAAATGCAAACAATCGTAAATACGACCAATCGATTATCAAAAAATGACACCCTGGTTTTTATTACTTCTGATCTCAAAAACCTTGATGAGAAATATTTTAGTGATAGTGAACTCGGACACATCAAACAACATTATAAAGAACATAAAACAACCCGGTTTTCATTTAACCAATTTAATCGCTGGATTTTTGTCCGTATCCAGGAGAAAGAAAGGAAAAAAGAGATCAAATTAGAAAACAGCCGTATTGCAGGAGCAAAACTTACTCCAATTATCAACGAACATAAAATTCACTCTCTGGTACTCATTGATGCGGACAACAAACCCGAAGAAACACTTGCTTTTGCAGAAGGATTGGCACTTGCGAATTATCAGTTTCTCAAATATAAAAAAGATCCGGCTAAGAAATTAAATTCTTTAAGCAATATTGATATATACTCATCCGGGATAGATGAAAAAACGGTCGACTTATTAAATATCATCATTGATGGTACCTGTAAAGCAAGAGATCTGGTAAATGAACCTGTAGCATATTTAAATGCTGTTAAGCTGGCTGAAGAAATTGAATTGATGGGCGAAAAGTCGGGAGCCAATGTGGAGGTGTTGAATAAAAAGAAAATTGAGGCCTTAAAGATGGGTGGTTTGCTGGCAGTCAACAAAGGAAGTGTCGATCCTCCAACTTTTACCATTATGGAGTGGAAACCCAAAAACCCAATCAATCAAAAACCTTATGTATTTGTGGGTAAGGGTGTTGTGTATGATACAGGAGGAATGAATATCAAAACAGCTGATTTCATGAACAATATGAAATGCGATATGGCTGGTGCTGCTACTATGGCTTGTGCTATTTATACCATTGCTATGGCAAAATTGCCAGTACATGTTATCGGACTGATCCCGGCAACAGATAACAGGCTAAATGGTAATGCCTATGTGAACGGTGATGTAATTACCATGTTTGATGGAACCAAAGTTGAAGTGATCAATACAGATGCAGAG
>DAOVYU010000203.1 GCA_030635465.1 Bacteroidales bacterium
TTCATTATTCCATACAATAGAGTTTGCAATTTCATTTTCATAAAATGAATACAAATAGTAAAAAAGTCCACCTCCCTGGATTGCGGAATTATTAGTTATAGTGGTGTTTATAAAATTAATATTTGATTCATAAATATAAGCTCCACCACCTATTGCATTTGCATGATTATCAGCAAGTAAAACATGATCAAAAACTATATAGGTAAAAGATTCGGTTTGAATACCTCCACCATTTTCAGCTGTATTCTCACTGATAATTACATTTCTGAATTCACCACTTGACATATTACAATATATACCTCCACCGTTTGTAGCAGAATTGGAAGTAATCTCAAGATTCTCTACATAAATACCTGCATCCCAAATACAAAGACCTCCACCATTATTTGTTGTATTATTTTGTTTAATCTGGCCATTCATAAATGTAGGGGTAGTACCCATACTATTCCCATAAATTGACAGACCTGAACCTTGATTATGAATAATCGTAAAGTCATTAACAATTGGAGCAGAGCTATTACAAGAAATTCCACCAGCTAAGTTATTATATACATTAATGTCATTCATTTCAATATCAGAAAATTCATGCAATGTAATACCTGCTGTTTGATTAAAACGAATATTACTATTGGATAACTGCAGTTTTGGATATCCAAGACAAGTAATACCACTTATTTTACTATATTCAATATTACAATAATTGATTACAGAAAACTCTTCCTGGTTTGAATACCATCCATTAAAGATCAATCCATTCCAGCCTGCATGATCCCCCAAATAATAACCGCTGGTATCCTGAACAGTAAAAAGAATACTATCAGTTTCTGTACCAAGTATTTCTATCCTTCCGGCAATATCGAATGAATAATAATCCTGAAAAATAACTTCAACTCCAGGACGAATGGTTAGTCGGTCTTCAGGTTGTAAATAAATATCTCCCTCTATTAAAAATGGGCTGTCTGCTGTTTTCCACTCACCAAAAACATCGCCACCAGTAATAACCGTTTGTGCGTTCAGACTTATAAAGCTGACCAGTATCAGTAATAATGTAGTTATAGTTTTCATGTAGACCTCCTTTTAAATATGGAGAAAAAATGTTTAGAGATTATTTCTCCATGTCGATTGATTACTTACCTTGATTGATTTGGGAAAGCCAAAAACTATGCAAGACTCAATTTTTGATACTGAAGTAATGAACATTACACCCAAGTCGCCATAGTATAATATTCTCATTTAAAACATTTTACACTTTACAACTAGTGTCCTGTAATACTTAATATTTGGATAAAATATTAGGTCAATTTAAATTTCAAAATGTCTCAATATGGGAAAAAAAGGAGTAATTTTTCCATTTAAACAACAAATTGGAAATAAAAACATAGTAAACAAAGACTAAAATTAAGCCAATTTAATATGAAATAGAAAGGAAAATTTGATTGAATTTGAGCTATAACAACTATAGATATGATCTAGTGAATGATAATGTCAGCAAAATAAGATTCATTTTCAAGAACTTCCAAAGCTTTCAAAAACCCTTCATCCATCTGGGTCATAACCTGAAAATAAGATTTGAACTCAAACAAGTTTCTGGCGAGTAATGCCTTTAATTGATGTCTGATAAGATTTTCAGAATATGCAAGGTCTTCTCCTGCTGGCTCAATACCTTTTAATTCAGCAAATTGCAGAAAGTCCTGCATAAAATCATTATCAACTTTATATGATAAGTTAAAAATATCAAAATCGGGGTAGAGCCTGCTCAGGTTTTTACGATCCTGATCAATGTATTCCAATATAAAATCTCTGAATATATTCTTACTCAGCAAGTCCACATAAAAATCTGTATATTTAGTTGAATCCCATGCAACAAAAACATCAGGCATTATACCTCCACCACCATATACAATTCGATTGTTGGGAGTATAAAACTTTAGTGAATCCGGGAAATCAATATTGTTGGCATTGGTAAGTTCGCCATTTTCTAGCCGGGACAATAAATCCTTATAATATTGGTCATAACCTTTATTGTATGGTTTTTGAATACAACGTCCGGTAGGTGTATAATACCTTGCAACAGTAAGTCGTATCACCGAACTATCAGGCAAATAATAAGGACGTTGAACAAGCCCTTTTCCAAAAGATCGTCGACCTACAATAAGCCCTCGGTCCCAATCTTGAATAGCTCCAGCAACAATTTCAGAGGCAGAAGCAGATCCTTCATCAATTAAAATAACCATTTTGCCTTCCTTAAAACAGCCCCTGTGTGTAGATTTATATTTTCTTTTCGGATTTGAGGTTCCTTCAGTATATAACACAAGATTTCCAGCATCTAAGAACTCATCTGATAAATCAATAGCCACATCCAGATAACCTCCAGAGTTTCCCCGTAAATCCAGAATCAAGTTATGCATTCCTTGCTCTCTCAATTCGCCAATTGCTTTTCGAAATTCATCCATTGATGTCCTTGCAAAGCGATTCAGTTTAATATAACCTGTTGAACGACTGGCCATAAAATATGCATCAATACTATTGATTGGGATTTTGTCGCGCGTAACAGTATAATCGAGCAGTTTTTTTCGACCCTTTCTTAATACACTGACCTCAACAATAGTTCCTTTATCTCCTCTCAACCTTTTAAAAACATAACTATCATCAACAGAGATTCCGGTGGCATTTTCTCCATTAATTTTCACAATTTTATCACCTGCCAAAATACCAAGCTCCTCAGCAGGACCACCAGGAACCGGTGATATAACCAAAATAGTATCCTTATGTACCTGAAACGAAATCCCAATCCCTTCAAACCTACCTTCAAGGGGCTCATTTGCTCTCTGAAGATCTTTTTTGGAAATATATTGAGAATGTGGATCGAGTTCTTTCAATGTTGCTATGATGGCTTTTTCAACAAGTGATGATTCCAGGACTGTATCTACGTATGCAAAATTGATAATTTGCAAAGCTGAGGCGAATTTTTGAGTGGTTTGTTTTGGATCACTTCGTTGTGAAAAAGAAAGGTTACAACTAAAAACCAATAAGATCAGCATTGCTACCTTAAAAAATAAATGTCTTTGTTTAAACTCCATAATACGCCTGATTTACAGGATGGAAACAGATTTCTTTAATTCTCTTTATTAATAATGCAAAATCTTATACGTCAAAAATACGATAAAGATTTACTTTTGTCGACTCAATTTTATATAAAGGTAATAAATTACAGAAAGTTATGCAATTATCCGCTGAGATCATATCAGAATGAAGTTCATAAAAGGGAATTATTCCGAACAGGAAAAAAGAACATTTCAACTTCATTTAATTTATTCAATTATTGAAGGTATTATCCTTGGGGTACTTGCTTTAAATGAATTTGTTTTTATTAAGAGCTTGAAAGGTTCAAATTATGAATTGGGATTTTTGTTTCAATTTAGTATGCTTGTTTTTATATTTCTTGTATTTATTAATGAATTTATCAAAAGAACCCAAAACAAAAAGAAGCTACTAAGATGGACAGGAATTTTAACCAGGGGACCATTGTTCTTACTTTTCTTCTTTCCTCATGATACAATCCAATTAACTTCAACGCCTCTTTATCATTATATTTTTCTGGGTTTGTTTTTTATCTATTATTTTGGAAATACGATCATTTATCCATTAATAAATCAATTTCTTAAAAATCAATATGCTCATGAAAAATTTGGAAAACTATATGGTTATGCAACATCTGTAAATAAAATTGTAATGCTTGTGGCTACTTTTATATATGGCTTGTTACTTGACAAAAACCCAAACGCGTATACTTATGTTTTTCCATTTATAGCATTATTGGGAATTATATCGGTACACCTGCTGTCTAAAATTAACTACCAATCCACCATCACGGAATTAAAACAGTTACCATTTATGGATTCCATAAAAAAATCCATTAAAACTATGTTTCAGATATTAAAAGGAAACAAACCCTATTTTCATTTCGAAATGGGATTTTTGTTTTACGGATTTTCATTTATGATTACAGTAACTGTTATCACCATATTTTTGGAACGAGCATTACATTTAAATTATTCCAGTGTTGCTTTTTACAAAAATTCGTACAACATTTTAGCGATTATTTTACTTCCTTATACAGGGAAACTTTTAAGAAAGATAGAACCAAGGCTATTTGCGGTAATTACTTTCGGTTCGTTAACAGTATTTATACTATTTATGATGTTAACAGAGTACTATCCATCTCATAGTCTCATTTTAGGAATTGAAGTTTATCCAA
>DAOVYU010000093.1 GCA_030635465.1 Bacteroidales bacterium
AACCAAATCATATTCCTTCTCAATATTCATAGGCTTAAAATACTCCGTATCAACACCGTTTATCACAATTTCAATTTTATCCCTTTCAGGATGAGGAATTAAATCACGATCTGGTTTTGATATGATGGTTTTATTGTTAAACCACGAAAAAACTTCATATTCATATTTTAATAGTCTTTTGTATTCAAGCTTTAAAACTGGTTTCCAATAAAACGCTGAATTTTTGATCCTCCGCTCAACTCCTTTGGAAAAAATATCCTGATAATCAAGTGTTTTAGGGATGTCAATTCCCTTCATATATTCTGCTACCCGAATCAATTGACAAAAAATATGGTCAGGTTGAATTTCAGCAATTAGTTGATGTATTTTTCTATTTGCCTTCCGGCTATAAAAATAGCCTACCTGCAAAGGTTTTCCAGAAATAAATGACAATAATAGATTAATATATATGGAAATACGCGATAGTCTTGCAATATGGACTGATTTACAAAAAGATTCAACAGCCTTAACATGATCAGGGTCAATGTTAATATCACTTAAAGCACATAAATGAATTTCATGATTTTTTGAAAGGTACTTAACCTGATTATATGCCCTGAGTTTATCTCCTTTTTCTAAGGGGTATGGAAACCTGGGAAGTAAAACAAAAATCTTCATCAGTCCTGTGAAATACCTTTTAAATGAATGAGGCTCAAAAATAAATTAATTTTCTAATACACGTTTATAAAAGGCCAGTAGTTTATGTGTAATTTTATCAATATCGTGATCATCTTCAATCAACTTTCGAGCATTTGCTCCAACCTTCTCACAAAACTCTTTACTGGAAACAAATTTATCTATGGCCTTCAAAAATTCTTCAGGTGTATTGGCTATTAAAATATTTAACCCATGAGTATAAGCAATTCCTTCCGCTCCTATATCTGTGGAGATGATTGCTTTGCCAAGTGCCATACCTTCAATTATTTTAATCCGGATTCCACTTCCTGAAAATAGTGGTACAATCATAACAGCTTTGGAATTGATAAATTCCTGTGCATTTTCTACTTCTCCTAGCACCTCAATATTGTCTCTTTTTAAATTTTCAAGCCATTCAGGCATCATTCTACCGGCCAAATAAAACTTTAAGTCAGTATACTTCTGTGATATCAAATTCCATGCAGTTTCAACGAACCATTTAATACCTTCTTCATTTGGCATCCAATTCATTGAGCCCAGATGAAACAATGATGGAAATTCATAATCACCTGTTGAAACTTTATATTTTTTCATATCAACACCAAATGAGATGTCCTCAATAGGTTTGGATGAATTATTTTTCAAGTAAAACTCAGCATCTTTCTTGCTAATGGTAGCAATCCCGTCATATTGGTTAATGGCATTGAGTTCATAGTTTTTTAATTTTCGGGTTAATCCGGCAAGATAAGATCTTTTCAAAGCATTTTCAGTATTGGCCGTAACCCTTTGCCAGATGAGGTGCTCAACATTGTGAGAACGTAGAATTATCTTAGCTTTTGAATGTTTTCTTATCACATTGATATATGGTGTCATATACAGCATTTCCAATTGTACAATATCGTATTTATCCCGCTCTAATATTTCTACAATTTTTTCCGCAAAAGCTTCAGAAATAAATCGCTCAACATGAAAAGACTTTTTTGAAAACAGGTTTAAAAAAGCATCAAAAGGATTAATGGATAAATTCTGATATATAAATTCAATTTGTGTTCTATCAATATAATCCTGTGGTATTTCATCAGGCTTAATGAAATATTTATTTGTGTTTAGGGCCAGCACTTTTACATGATGACCGGCAGCAATGAGTCCTTCAATATTTGCATTTATGGCCATTGGGCCTCCTTCTTTGGGAGGATAAGGAGACTTATTACAGAGGAAAAGTATTTTCATCAAGTGATTTTCTTTTTAAAGATCTTTTGATATAATTTTGTCCAGGCATCGCCATCCAGTAAAGGTGAATCAGTAGTTGCTTTCATCGTCAGAAATATACCCAATGGTAACAGGACTATGGAGGCTATCCACATACCAAAATTGGCATCAATCACCCCGGATTTTACTGATTTTTCGCTTGTTATAGAAATGATATGGAACAAAACGAAAAAAAATATTGAAACAACAACAGGTAAACCAAGGCCTCCTTTCCGAATGATTGCCCCCAATGGTGCTCCAATAAAAAACAACACAAAACAGGCAAATGAAAGGGTAAATTTTCGATGCCACTCAGCCTGATGCTTATAAATTAATTTTTCCTTCGAAACCACTTCACTTTCATAATTTTGAATATTCTGCCTGGCTCGGCGCAATTTTTTTAATGCCCCATCAATATATTCTGTCTTTTCAAAATTATTATACCCAGCAAGCAGTTCAGTTTTATAGTCTTTCTCCGGGTCAAATTCTGCCTGGCGTGTCGAATCAATTGCTGTAGAATAAAAATAAAAACTCTTAAGCATATAACCGGGTATCCGTTTTATTTTTTCTCCTCGTTCAATAATTAATGAATCTTCAGCTTTTTTCAATTGCTTTAAATTAAGCATTGAATAGTTGTTTTTGAACAAATCCTCATTTGTCCGAGTCATTTCAAAATCCATTAAATTAAACTTCCGGATCTCTTCCCTGAATTTTGTGCGCTGATAAGGTCTTGAATAGCGGTATCCACGTTGATCAACCCGATCGAGATAATTATACCCACTATAAAGTGTAAACAGCAGGTTGATTCCATCTGGCGTAAGTTCCATTCGACCGGAGTCAGCAACAGTAAGGTTTATATTTCCTTTTTTATCACGATGATCATATATTTTTATATCCCTTATGGTTTTATCATCATTATCTTTTTTACCAACCCTGATTACAAAACCACTCAATCCATTATAAAATATGCCTTCTTTGATATCCAATGCCAGTTTTTGCTCACGTACATCATACAATAGAGATTTAAATTTTAAATTAGCCAAAGGCAATACATTGTTTGAGAAATAAAATGCAATTCCACTGATAATAATTGACAAAATGACCAGTGGTACCATAATTCTACGAAGAGAAATTCCTGCAGATTTCATTGCTACCAATTCATAATGTTCACCTAAATTGCCAAAAGTCATTAAAGATGAAAGTAGTATTGCCAAAGGAAGTGCAAGCGGAACAAAGGTTGAAGAAGCATAAAATAACAACTCCGTTATTGTATACCATTCAAGTCCCTTCCCAACCAAATCATCAATATATTTCCAGAGAAACTGCATCAATAAAATAAACAATGCAATAAAAAAGGTCATGATTAACGGACCCAGATATGATTTTAATATCAGTAAGTATATTTTTTTCACTTGACAATTTTCGTGTTAAGCTGAGGCAAAGATAATGAGATTCAAAACATATATCTCATAAGTATTACATTAATAATCAAAAGAAAAAACTTGTATATTATTGTATAAAGCAGAGAAATACCTGAAATAAAAGTCATATTTATTTTTAGTTTGACTTTTCCCGAATAGAATTACCTTGAAAAAAATAATAAACTATATTTGCTTTTGTATTTTATCATTTTATGGAAATTATTGAAGTAAGCAATAAAAAGTTAGCAAAAGAATTCCTTGAAGTCCCACGGATCATTTACCAAAATGATAAAAACTGGATTTGTCCCTTGGATAACATCATCGATTCCATTTTTAATCCCACTAAAAACAAATATTTTGATGATGGTGAAGCCATTCGTTGGATATTAAAAGATAAAAACGGACAGTTGATTGGTCGTGTGGCTGCATTTTATAACAACGCAAAAGCCAGGAATTATGATCCTCCAGCTGGTGGTATGGGTTTTTTTGAATGCATAAATGATACTGTTGCTGCATTTAACCTTTTTGATGTTTGCAAAGAATGGCTTTTGCAGAAAGGTATGGGTGCGATGGATGGACCGGTTAATTTTGGAGAAAATGATAGCTACTGGGGATTGCTTGTTGAAGGATTTACACCTCCTGCTTTTGGTATGAATTATAATCCCCCATATTATAAAGCACTTTTTGAAGCCTACGGATTTAAACAATTTTTTGAACAGGAATCAAAGCACCTGGATATTAATATACCTTTCCCTGAAAGATTTTGGAAAATTGCTGAATGGGTGATGCGAAAACCAGGCTATAGCTTTAAACATTTTAAAAAAAATGAAGTAGATAAATTTGCTGCTGATATAGTAGAGATACATAATGCAGCCTGGGTATTTCATGAGCACTATTCCCCACTTGATATAGATAAAATAAAAAAGGGATTTAAGGAGGCAAAAGATATTATTATTGAAGACTTTATTTGGTTTGCTTATCATGAAAATCAGCCTATCGGATTTTTGGTGATGTTACCAGATATGAATAAAATATTCAGCTTGTTTAAAGGCCGGCTAAATCTCTGGAATAAAATACGCTTTTTGTTCTTAAAACATACTAAAATTGTAAATCGAAGCAGGATTACAATCATGGGAGTTATCCCTAAATTTCAAGGTATTGGTATCGAATCAGCCATTTTTTGGCATTTGCAGGATCCCCTCCTTAAGAAAAGACCTCATTATAAAGAAATTGAAATTTCATGGGTTGGTGACTTTAATCCAAAAATGAAGGCGACATTAAATGCAATGGGTGCAAATCCAGGAAAAACACATATAACCTATCGAAAATTGATAGCTAAAAATGCTAAATTTAAAACAGCAACCGCAGTTACTGATATAAAAGAAAACATTATAAAAAATGAATAAATAAGGGTAATTTTACCGTTAACTGATTTATATAAACCGATTACTGATTTATTTTGAATTGGAATTGTTTTTTTAATAAATTTGTTAGCTGAGGAATATGATATTTTTATCCACTTAATAAATACGTACTAATTAAAAAAAATGATCATGAAAAGACTATTACTTTTATTTGTTGTATGTGGTTTGGTTTTGAGTAGTTTTGCTCAAAGGCCAACTGTTTCAAAAAATTTACGCGATTTTGCCGTAAAAAAAGTTCAACCTACTATGGAAACTATGAACTTTACCCAAAATGTGTTACCTTCATCAGTTCCTGAATTTTCACCAACTGAAGACATTATTGGAAACACTTATTACGATCTCCAATCAAATGCCAGTATGCAAAACAGGATTTTTGTATATGATGATGGAACAATGGGTGGTGTATTTACCATTGGTTTTGATTTCCCTAACTTTTCAGGAGACCGTGGTACAGGTTATAACTATTATGATGGTTCTGAATGGGGTGATTATCCTACTGAAAGGCTGGAAGACGACCGCAGCGGATGGCCTGCTTACACTGCATGGGGTGAAAACGGCGAAATTAATGTTATTCATTATGCTGGTGCAGCTATAAATGGAGTAGCATTTTCCAGAAGACCTACTAAAGGTACAGGCGACTGGACTCAATTTGATTTCCATTCACCGGATCTTGATGCTGATTATGTATGGCCAAGATTGACAAGTGGTGGTATAGACAACTCTGTTACACATTTTATTGGATTAACCAGACCGATTGCCAATGGCGGAGTTGTTTATCAAGGTTTGGATGGTGCTCTCCTGTACTCAAGATCGTATGATGGTGGTGATACATGGAATATTGATGGATTGTCATTGGATGGACTGAGTAGTAATTATTATGTAGCGTTTTCTGGTGATACTTATGAGATCCAGGCAGATGGTGACAACGTGGCTATTCTGTATGGTGAATCGTGGATGGATCTTGGCTTAATGAAATCGATGGAT
>DAOVYU010000021.1 GCA_030635465.1 Bacteroidales bacterium
GCAGCATGGCTTGACTATATTATGGTAAACGCAATATGCAGCCTTAATTTTGACAACGGACAATTAACATTCAGGGAACTTTCTTCTATTCTTGATGGTGCCATTACTGAGTTTACTGTTTACAATGCCAATCAAAATTTGCAGGTGTGGGATGTTACTAATCCAATCGATCCGAAACATATTGAATCACAACTCTCAGGTAATGAACTAAGCTTTACAGTACGTACTGACTCTTTACGTGAGTTTATTGCTTTTGATGGTAGTGAATATCTTACTGCTGAATTTATAGGTGCAGTTAATAATCAAGACTTACACGGAGAAGGACCATTTGATATGGTAATTGTGACTCATCCTTTGTTTATGGAATCTGCAAGAAAATTGGCTGAAATACATGAATCGCTGGATGGGTTTTCTATTAAAATTGCCACTCCGGAAGAAATATACAATGAGTTTTCATCGGGCAAACAAGATCCTACTGCCATTCGTGATTACATAAAAATGTTGTATGATAAATACGAATTACAAGAACCCCGGTTTCTTCTTTTATTTGGAGATGGTTCCTTTGATCCCAAAGACAGGTTAGAAAACAACACAAACTACATCCCGACATTTCAAACACAAGAATCCTGGATATCAGCCTCTAGTTATGTAATAGATGACTATTTTGGATACCTGGATGATAATGAAGGAAATGATGCGATTGGGGTATTGGATATAGGCATTGGACGGTTTCCTGTTAAAACTCAGCAAGAAGCACAAGATATTATAGATAAGATTGAGAGATATTTATCCAAGGGTGAACCACATTTTGGAACCTGGCGATCTATGATATGTATGATAGCTGATGATGAAGACGGGAACTTGCATATGGAGCAGGCTGACAGTCTTGCAAATGGAGCAGGATTTATCCCCAAAGTTTACAATCAGCATAAGATCTATCTGGATGCATATCCGCAAGTAAATACACCCATGGGACATCGCTACCCTGATGTAACACAAGCTATCAATGACCAGATTGCAGAAGGAGCATTGATTATCAATTATGTAGGTCATGGTGGTAAATCAGGATGGGCTCATGAAAGAATTCTGCAAACATCGGATATTTTAAAATGGGACAATCAAATAAAACTTCCTGTTTTTATCACAGCTACCTGCGAATTCAGTCGTTTTGATGAACCTGAACTTCAGACTGGTGGTGAAATGGTTTTATTGAACCCTAACGGAGGTGGTATAGCCCTGTTTACAACAACACGACTCGCCTATTCACAATCTAATTTCTCTTTAAATCAACGACTATACACCAGTGCATTTGTCAGAATTGATGGAGAGATGCCTTATTTTGGTGATTTAATCCGTTTATCAAAACCACCCGGGCAGTTAACAACAAGAAACTTTGTTCTGCTTGGTGATCCTGCTCTAAAAATGGCTTACCCTGAGTTGGAAGTAACTACAACAAAAGTTCTTATTAACAACCAGCAAGTATCAACAGATACAATCCATGCATTGGACAAGATATCCATTTCAGGAGAGATTTGTGATGAGGCAGGAAACCGGAATGAAGATTTTAATGGGTGGATCATCCCTGCACTTTTTGATAAAGCAACTAAATATACCACGTTTGGAAATGATAATTCAAGTTACCCGACTGAGTATACTTGCCAGGACAAAATTATCTGGAAAGGCAAAGCATCTGTTACAAATGGTACATTTTCTTTTGACTTTATAGTTTCTAAAGATATTGCTTCCAATTTTGGTTCTGGGAAAATCAGTTACTATGCATATTCTGAAAATGCTGATGCATTTGGTTATTACAACAATTTTATAATTGGAGGTTTTAACGAGCATGCAGAAACTGATGTGAATGGTCCTGAAATAGATTTGTATATGAATGACCTCTCTTTTGTATCAGGAGATCAAACTATTAATAGTCCTGTAATGCTGGCATTTCTGAATGATATACATGGGATCAACACTTCCGAAAATGGAATTGGGCATAACATAACGGCTACATTGGATAATGACAATTCCAATATTATCAATATGAATGAATATTACGAACCTGATGTTGATTCATATATGAATGGAAAAATTGTGTATCCGTTTTATAACCTGCCTGATGGCTTGCATACACTTACATTGAAAGCCTGGGATACTTATAACAACTCAAATGAAAAAACCATTTTGTTTGTAATTAACCGAAATGCTGACCTCACTATCAACCAGATATATAATTATCCGAATCCATTTAAATCTACAACCACCTTTACCTTTGGCCATACCAGGCCGGGTGATGAATTGGATCTCAGATTGGAGATTTATGATCTCGCTGGTCGATTAGTTCAAACTTATGAAAATCAGATAACCAGCGAAATCACTTCTCTCCCATTCTTAACCTGGGATGGAAATGACTTACAAGGAAACCGATTGAGTTCTGGTATATATATTTATACCTTACAATTAACTGACAGCAGTGGGAATGTTGCTATAAAACAGCAAAAATTGATTTTGACAGATTAATTTCTAGCCTGAAAATTGAATGTAATTCTAAAGTTCAACATTTTTTCTTATTTTTAGTTTTTTGAAAAGATCATCGTATTGTGAAAATCACATCTTTATTCATTTGTGTCTGGATATTAATTTACTATTCATATGGCCAGAATGCAGAGATTAAAATCAGAGGAACTGTCAATGATATAAATACAAATGCTCCCCTTGTAAATGTAAATATCAAGTTAAAAGATAAAAATTTTGGTGCAATAACAAATGACCTTGGTCAATACTATCTTATCTCCAACAAATTACCGGTCACATTGGTTTTTACTCATGTGGGTTATGAAACCCAGGAATACACAGTAGACTTTGAGCCCTTACAACCAATTTCAATTAAAATGCATCCTAAATCGGAACTCTTAAAAGGTGTGGTTATTACAACAGAAAAGATAGATACCGTTTATAAAGACAGGCATTATTCTGTAATGGATTATGAACTTCTGCCGGACGGTATTTTACTACTGATTTATAGATATACACTTAATCGTTCAGAATTGTTATTAAAAGATTATAATGGCAATGATATTGCATCTCTTAGTACTTTACCTGGTAAACCATTAAGATTGTTTAGAGACTGTCAGGATGATATTCACGTATTTACCAAAAACAAATCCTATCAAATCTATTTTGAAAAGCAAAGACTTATTTTATATCCGGCAATAGATATTGAATCTTTTATGCAAGTTATGCAATATTGTGAGGTGTTGAATAATGGAAAACTATATTACCACGAGACAGGGTATTTAGATCTCATTAATATTTATTACTCAATTGACACAGCCAACCAGAAACAAGTTAATTTTTATGCTGTACTGGATCAGGAAAAACTAGATTTTCTAGCTTATAATCCGGAAAACTTAAGCCTGCTCAATACAACCTTCACACCTTCATTAAATGATTTGAGAGGATTAGCTTCAGATGGTGCTTTACTGAGCCAGATACGAAATATGGAGATTGAGTTACGATTTAACCAAATGGCCTACTTCCCTGAAATCTATGCACCAATGTTTAAGCTTGGCGATTCCATTATCATATTTAATCATCCCAATTCTTCCATCGATTTTTTTGATGAAATGGACTCATTGATTGGATCCATTTCCATAAATTACCATAGTGTAAAGAATAAGGAATATATTCAGAATATAGTATCTTCTTTTACTCGGAACTATCAGTGGCAGAAAGAAGTTTTTCTCGATCAGGGTACAAAAAAAGCTTATACTTCTTTTTTGAATCTAAACGGAACCAAAAACATCGTAGAGATTGATCTTCAAACAGGTAAACTCATTAAGTCCATTAAAATCCCTTTCCCTTATACACAGAAAATTCAACTCCAAAATGGATTTATGTATTACATATACAAAGGATGGGGAGAATCCCAAAAGAAAAAACTATTCAGGCAAAAAATTGAATAACAGCAACAAACTATTTATTAATTCAGTTTTCCGGCATTTTCAATTCTATACGCTTTTATATCATTCAATATATTAACAGTTTCACTCAGGTAAATATCTTTTTTCAATCCCATTATCCAGGCATCAGATCTGGCTTGACTTGATGTATCAGCTTCAACAGCTGGCAAATCTGCTTTTAATACTTCAATTGCTAGTCCAAGGGTATCTTTTCCAATACGATCATATTTTTCACCTTCTTTCTCACGCATTTCTGATTGCTGAGTATACTGTTCATAATTCAAACTATACGAAGTTTCTTCCCTCAATGACTTCAGCCTTTTACCATTTTCATCAATCAGTAATAAGATTGAATCATTTTTAATACGCTTTTGACTGATTTGTTCAATATAATTTTTATCAAATGATAAGCTCCATTGATCATAGGGTAAAGCAGAAATTTCATCCCAGGGCATGGCATATTCCAGATCTCTTTCGCCAAAATCCATATAATTGTAATAATCAGGATAAACAATATCAGGTGTAACTCCTTTTAATTGAGTTGCTCCACCGTTAATTCTATAGAATTTCTGAACGGTCATTTTTAAAGACCCCAATTCTTTCATATCTGATGGTTTACGTGGGACCATTCTATCAAGTTCAGAAAAATTCTGAACTGTACCTTTGCCATAAGTTGAATTAGTACCTACAATAATAGCCCGATTATAATCCTGCATGGCCGCAGCAAAAATCTCTGATGCTGAAGCACTAATGGTATTCACCATCACTACAACAGGACCATCATATTGAATCTGGGGATCTTTATCTTCCAAAGTTCTTTTCATCCCTTTTCTTCCCATTGATTGTACCACAGGCCCTTGTTTTATAAATAATCCTGCTATTTTAACAACATCTTCCAATGAACCACCTCCATTGTCTCTTAAATCAAATACAAGGCCATCAATATTCTCATCTTTCAGTTTTTCAATTTCCTTTGTTACATCATCAAAACAATTGCGACCATTCATTTTGGAAAAATCAACATAAAAGGATGGAAGCTTTAAATAACCGTAGTTTCTGTCGGTATCTTCATCTTTGATGATAGCCGATTTTGCATAGGTTTCTTCCAAAACCACTACATCCCTTATTAAGACAATTTCCGTAATGGATTTATCAAGTTTTTTAACCCGCAACCTTACTTTTGTTCCTTTTTTACCTCTGATCAATTGTACTGCATCATCCAGACGCATATCAACCACATCAACATATTCGTCATTTCCCTGTGCCACTTTGGTAATTAAATCTCCAACTTCCAATTCACCCTGTTTCCAGGATGGGCTACCGGGAATAATTTTAGTAACTTCAATGTACGAATCACGTTGGGTTAATTGTGCTCCTATCCCTTCCAATTGCCCTGAAAAGCGAATATCAAAATTCTCTTTATCACGAGGGGGGAAATACTGGGTATGTGGATCAAATACATTTACCAACGCATTGATATAAATATTCAAACGATCATCATCATTTAATTGCTCCATTCTGTGAAACCAATCATCATATCTTTTATTCACTTTTTGACGGGCTTCTACTTCTAATGCTGCAAAATCTTTTATGGTCACAGTATCACTCTCTTCGGCTGCATCCTTTTGTTCCTCAGCAAGGTCGTAAAGCCTGACCATGGTTTCATATTTCAATGATTTTCTCCAACGTTCTTTCAATTCCTGCTTTGTTTTAACATGGTCTATTTGATCAGCATCATATTGATACTCCTCATCTGCACTAAAATCAAATGGTTCTTTAAGAATATCAGTATAATAGTCTTTGGCTTCTAATGTACGTTTATCAAGGACTATTATTGATTTATCAAGGAATTCAAAGTCGATATCCCTCATGGCATCATCCAATTCTTTTTTATAATCAGCCAATTGGTCAACATCTTCCTGCAATAAAAACCTTTTGGCATAATCAATTCTTTCTATATAAAGATTAAATGCCTTTTCAGAAAATTCATTATCTATATCACCAGGATGATAGTGTCCGCTGTTTACAGCGAATGAAATTACTTTTAATAGTAAATCCCTTCTGAGTTCATCAGAACTACTGTTAGAGGCTAATATTATTAAACTGCCCGTTAAGAATAAAAGGGCAATACCAAAATATTTAAAAGATCGTATATTCATAAACGTTAGATTATATTTAAATAACTGATTTAAAAGACGTAAAATTACTTAATTAGGTATTAAAATACGTTCAATTTTGTTAAATGTTGTTAATTCCGGGATTATTTTAATATTCTAATACTTAAGAATGAATACCAAACTAAAACAATCACCTAATTATTTCAAACAATATGACGAACAGTTGGTTCAATTGCAATCAATAAAAAAGGAGGCAAATTATCACCTCCTCCTGTTATTTTATTTCCTGATGCTCACTAAAACTATTAAGCATCAATATTTGCATATTTGGCATTTTTCTCAATGAACTCACGACGGGGTGGTACCTCATCGCCCATGAGCATAGAAAATACACGGTCAGCTTCTGTTCCATTTTCAATGGTTGCCTGACGTAATGTTCTGAATGCAGGATCCATAGTTGTATTCCACAATTGTTCAGCGTTCATTTCTCCCAAACCTTTATAGCGTTGAATGTGAACTCCTTTTTCTGATCCATTATCCGAAAACTCTTCCACCGTTGCTTCCCGTTCTTCCTCAGTCCAGCAATAACGCTCCTTATTTCCTTTTTTGATCAGATAAAAGGGAGGCGTGGCAATATATACATAACCAAATTCAATGAGTTCTTTCATATACCTAAAAAAGAAAGTAAGCAATAAAGTTGCAATATGACTTCCATCCACATCCGCATCCGTCATAATAATAATTTTGTGATAGCGAAGTTTTTCAAGATTCAAGGCCTTACTGTCTTCTTCTGTTCCAATGGTAATTCCAAGTGCAGTAAACATATTTCTGATCTCCTCATTTTCGAAGATCTTATGCTGCATAGCTTTCTCAACATTGAGAATTTTACCCCTCAATGGAAGAATTGCCTGGAATTTTCTGTCACGTCCTTGTTTAGCAGTTCCACCCGCAGAATCACCCTCCACAAGGTAAATTTCACATAAAGAAGGATCTTTTTCTGAGCAATCAGCCAGTTTCCCTGGTAAGCCTGTATTTGAAAGTACATTTTTCCGTTGAACCAATTCCCGGGCTTTACGGGCTGCATGCCTTGCTGTTGCAGCCAGGATCACTTTGTTAACAATGGTCCTGGCTTCCTTTGGGTGTTCTTCGAGGTAATACGCTAAATGTTCGCTAACCATCTGGTCGACAGCACCCATTACATCTGAATTTCCCAATTTTGTTTTTGTCTGGCCTTCGAATTGTGGTTCAGCTACCTTAACTGAAATAATAGCTGTTAACCCTTCCCTGAAATCATCCCCATTGATATCAAATTTCAGTTTTGATAGCATCCCCGATTTTTCAGCATAGTTTTTCAGCGTACGTGTTAAACCTCTGCGGAATCCCGATAAATGAGTTCCTCCTTCATGTGTATTGATGTTATTCACGTAAGAATGCAGGTTTTCAGAAAATGAGGTATTGTATTGCATTGAAATTTCAACCGGCATCCCATTTTTAACTCCTTCCATGGAAATGGGTTCATTCATCAGTTTTTCCCTGGTAGCATCAAGATAATTGATAAAATCAGTTAAGCCGAGTTCAGAATAAAAGGTATCGGAGATAAAATTCCCTTCCTCATCTTTTTCTCTTTCATCTGTAATTGACAGTGTAATTCCTTTATTTAAGTATGCCAGTTCACGTATTCTCGAACTCAGAATATCATAATTATATTCAAGAACAGTAAAAATTGTATCATCCGGAATAAAAGTTACATCAGTACCTGTTTTGGATGACTCACCTACAACTTTCACATCAGCCATAGGTTTTCCTTTTTCATATTCTTGTACAAAGGTTTTCCCCTCACGATAGACTGTAGCTTTGAGATGATTGGATAAGGCATTTACACAAGATACTCCAACACCGTGTAAACCACCTGACACCTTATAAGATCCTTTATCAAATTTACCACCGGCATGTAGAACAGTCATTACCACTTCCAGTGCCGATCTATTCTCCTTTTCGTGCATGCCTGTAGGAATACCACGGCCATTATCAGTAACAGTTATAGAATTATCTTCATGAATGTAAACATTGATCGTATCACAAAATCCAGCCAATGCTTCATCTATTGAATTATCAATAACCTCATATACCAAATGATGCAATCCACGAGTACTTAAATCCCCGATATACATCGCCGGACGTTTACGTACTGCTTCTAACCCTTCAAGGACCTGAATGTTATTTGCGTTGTAATTTTTTTCTGCGTTACTATTTTTTTCTTCTGTAGTCATTTTCAACAAGTTACGTTTATCTTCAAACAGGTTCAAAAGTAGTGAAAATAATTAAACAAAAAACGCCAGAAATGCTTAATTATCAATGGATTTATCAACACTCTGTTGTTAAATAAAGCTTGGATTGTTCATTGCTTTTTTGTAATAAAATCTACATACTCATATTAATTTCAAAAATGAGGCTCAAAAAGGGCTATACATTTACTAAATATTTTCATTTCTACATTTCTATTATACATATAACATTCTGAAATAAAACTATTTACAACTAACAATAAATCACTTTAAAAAGAATTATATTTTCCCTTTGGCTTTTTTAATAATTTTGCTCGCAAGAGGTATTTATCCTGATAATTGTTATCTATGATAAATAATAAAAAAATAATTGTTGTTTTACCTGCATACAATGCGGCATTAACACTCAAACAAACTTACAACGAAATTCCGTTTGATGTAGTTGATGAGGTTGTACTGGTAGATGATAAAAGTTTTGATGAAACTGCCAGGCTTGCCTCTCAGATAGGAATAAAGCATGTTATCCAACATAATGAAAACAAAGGTTATGGAGGTAACCAGAAAACATGTTATGATAAGGCCCTTGAGTTAGGTGGCGATATTATTATCATGCTGCATCCCGATTATCAATACACACCCAAGCTTATTCATTCCATGTCATATTTGATTGCTAAAGAGGTTTATCCAGTTGTACTCGGATCAAGGATTCTTGGAAATGGTGCACGAAAAGGAGGAATGCCACTCATTAAATATATTGCTAACCGTTTTCTTACATTGGTTCAAAACATACTTATAGGTCAGAAACTATCGGAATACCATACCGGCTATAGGGCATTTTCAAAAGAGGTATTGGAAAACATTAACTACCAGCAAAATTCAGATAATTTTGTATTTGATAACCAGATGCTATCCCAGATCATTTATGCCAATTATGAAATAGCAGAAATCACCTGTCCGACCAAATATTTTGAAGGAGCTTCATCAATCAATCTGACAAACAGTACTGTTTATGCATTTGGTGTATTGAAAACTTCTTTAATACATTTTTTGAACAAAATCGGGTTGATGAAGTCGCGGATTTACCAAAATAGTATAAAGTAAAATTTATCAAATAGGCAAAAGTTTAAGTGCCTAACGAAAAGTATAGTTCACTTTTCAAATTTATCAAGCATTTTATTTGTTTTATCTTGTAATTTAGATTTAAAAAAAGCAGTTCTACCAATTAACAAC
>DAOVYU010000028.1 GCA_030635465.1 Bacteroidales bacterium
ATACTCCTTCACGAATATTATGCCAGCAAAGGTAAATATTTAGTAGTGAACTAGATTGCATAGAGGAAATAAAATTAATGGGAGCATATTGCAGGATAGTGAACACTAGTTGTTCGCCCACGAACATAATAAAATAAGAAAAAGGGGGAAACTAACTTATTATGATACTAATTACAAGCACTTTTGTAAGCATCAACTTCCTGAAAGATTAATCCAATGGCCTGATCACTTATATCCTTTGTAAAAGAGGCATTTGTCCGAACAGTATTACAAACAATCCATGCATCACAATCCTGGCGATCATTTAAATGGACTTGAGCTGAAGCTAGTGCATAAATCAAATTTGTGATATAACTTTTCGTATTTTTTTCTGTGGCCATTTCGAGAACTACAATGGTTTCAGAAATATTTTTATTTTCATCAAGCAACATTATATAACCCAAACATAAAAGCTCATCCCCAGTTAAAGAAGTTAATTCAAGGCTTTCGTAAGCCACACCATACTTTCTACCTAAAAACATTTTATAAGTATCTGCATTGGCTGTACTTTTTTCATTCCATTTCAAAGCATTTATAACCGCTGCCTTTTCACCAAGGTTAATATTTTCATCCATCAGATAAAATGCTATTTTACCATCAACTACACCCTGAGATTCGGCATATTGAACTGTTTCATTAAACTGATATGCTTCATAAAACGAAGCTTTAATCAGAGGAGATGCTGCAAAAATACTGCTACAAGTAAATGTTATCAATACTGCTATAAGAACTGAACTTAACTTTTTCATGATAAATTATTTAATGATGAAACAAAGATAAACAAATCTGACTTATTGATCAGACAGTTTTATCCTACTAAATAGTTGCTTAACAAATATATTAAATTAAGAATATTGCAATGGAAATAATTTATTACACCCACTTAACCAAATCAAAATCCTGCCGGTGAGCCAAAAATTCAGATTTAGGGAAAATACGAAACGCAAAATTATACATGCCTGACATATTTAAAGTGAGTTTACCCGAATAAGTTGCTTTTGTACCTGAGCTATTTGTCAATTTTAATTCCTCCACATGAGAAATTTCTTTTTCACCATCGTCTTTATTCTGGCCGATTACTATATCAATTCCAATATTTTTTGCCGGTATATGATTTGTATTCAGCTGTATTTCAACATCAAATTGATCCCCAAGACTCATCGGGCTACTTGAAGAATCAGGTAATCGCACCGAAACAACCTCCAATTGATCCCATTTCCCTGTAATTTCCTCTTTCCAATTACTGATCTTTTCAGCCATTTCGAAATGATTCGACCTGATCATTTTACTTCGTTCAAATAATTTACCGTAAAACTTATCATAATAATCATCCAACATTCTTTTCATGGTATAATGAGGCGCAATATTGGCGATGGTATTTTTAATATGTGATACCCACTTTTGAGAAACCCCTTGTTCATCCTTTTCAAAATATATAGGTAAAATTTCATCTTCTAATATCTGGTAAATGGTTTCTGCATCCAGTTCATCCTGAAAAGCCTGATTACCATAAGTACGAGCTTCCTGAATAGCCCATCCTGCATTTGGTGTATAACCTTCGGCCCACCATCCATCCAACACACTGAAATTCATAACACCATTCATCACAAAGTATTCTCCACTGGTTCCAGAAGCTTCAAGCGGACGGGTTGGTGTATTTAGCCAGATATCAACCCCGGATACCAATTGTCTTCCAACATTCATATCATAATTTTCAAGGAAAATCACTTTCCCCAGAAATTGGGGCATCTTTGATATTTCAACTACACGTTTAATTAAATCTTGTCCGGGTTTATCATTTGGATGGGCTTTTCCTGCAAAAACGAATCTTAAAGGTTTTTCAGGATTATTGAGCATTTCCGACAATCGATCAAGGTTACTAAACAATAAGTGAGCCCGTTTATAAGTGGCAAATCTTCTGGCAAAACCAATGTATAAAGCATTCTCATCAATATGCTCAAGTGTGTTAAAAATAATCTTAGGATTTTCTTGTCGCAGTGTAAGATCTTCCTGCAATTTATCGATCAAAAATTTTACAAAATTCAATTTTGCTTTTTTTCGCTCTTGCCACAATTCATGATCAGATACATTGTAAATTTTGTTCCAATATTCCGGGTTAGACTGCTGTTCATAAAGTTCCTTACCAAGCTTCGTCTGGTAAAAGTCCTGCCAGCCAGCTGTAGCCCATGTTGGAAAATGAACCCCATTTGTAACATGACCAATAAATAACTCATTAGCAAAATAAGACGGATAAAGATCTTTAAACATATCCCGGGTAACTTCACCGTGTAATTTACTCACTCCATTCATTTCCTGCGAAAGGTTAGCTGCCAGCACACTCATGGAGAATTTTTCATTGGTATTCCCTTTATGATATCTACCCAGGTTCATAAAATCTTCCCAGGAAATATTCAACCGGTCGGCATAATGGGGCACATAGGTTCTTAAAACATCTTCATTGAAAGTATCATGTCCTGCTGGCACTGGTGTATGCGTTGTAAATAAAGAAGTAGAGCGAATTATTTCATAAGCTGTTCCTAACTCTATTCCCAGATCTTCTACCAACCTCCTCAAACGCTCTAAACCTGCAAATGCAGCATGTCCTTCATTAAGATGATAGACTGCTGGCTTTATCCGGATAGCATTCAATAACCGGATACCACCCACACCAAGCAGCAATTCTTGTTTAAAACGATTGATCCAGTCACCTCCATAAAGATGGTGTGTAATTGACCGATCCTCTTCCGTATTTTCATGCATATCCGCATCCAATAAATACAATGGTATCCTGCCAACCTGTATTTTCCACACCCTTGCTGTGAGATTTCTACCTGGTAAAGCCATATCAATTTTTACCCAATTCCCGTTTTCATCATATACCGGAATAAGTGGTAGTTCTCTGAAATTCTGAGGTAAAGATTCCGCAATCTGGTCACCAAAAATTGACATACTTTGTTTAAAGTAACCATACCGGTATAGTAATCCAACAGCAACTAAATTCTTATTCGAATCACTGGCTTGCTTTAAGTAATCACCCGCTAATATTCCCAATCCACCCGAATAAATTTTAACTGATTCGTGCAAGCCATATTCCATACTAAAATAAGCTACCTGTTCAGCAGGCTTGTGCTCCGACTCAGCCATGTACGACTTAAATGAATCATACACCATCTCCATAATAGCCATAAAATTTTCATCCTGGCGCATCTCTTCCAGCTTTTCGAAAGAAAGCTTATTTAATAAGGTAACTGGATTTTGCCCGGATATTTTCCATAGTTCTTCATCGACAGATTTGAATAACTCAGTAGCTTTGTAATTCCACGACCACCAAAGATTCATTGACATTTCCCGTAAAGGAATTAATTCCTTTGGGATTTTGGCTTCTACATAGATCTTTTTCCACTCTGGTTTATCAAGTTTTCCATTTCCCAGAATTGTATATTCAATTGACTGCTTACTTTTAAACAAATCCGCTCGCTCTTCAACCTTTTGTTGAGCTAGAGTATAAGCTTCACGGTATTTATCCGATAATTTATCCCAATGTAACTGCGTCGATATATCATAAGCTTCGGATGCAGCTGCTTTCAGTTGTTCCTTATTGGCAGTAGCAAAATAATTAAGTTCATCAGCAATTTCATCAACAACTGAATCATAATTATCTTCTGTTCTTTCAGCTGTAATTACAGCATGATGGCGCACACTACAATTGGATCTCACCCACAAACCAAATCCTGCAAGTGAAGTTGTTATGGTCGGAATACGAAAAGCAATACTTTCTAATGGTGTATAACCCCATGGCTCATAATAAGAAGGAAAAATCGTAAGATCAAATCCACTTAACAACTGGTAATAATCCATGTTAAATATGCCATCCTTACCATTCAAATATACGGGTACAAAAAGGACCTTCACATTATCATCAACTGAATTATTTAAGTTGTTTTCTTTAACTCTTTTCAATACCGGATCATGGATTCTGTCATACAAAACATGTGTTGCATATTCATTTACAACCGGATGCTTAAAATCAGCTTTGCCAGTTAAATCCTGGATATCCTTTCGTGGACCAGCATGACTTGAAGGAACAGCAACCACAGCTACAACTTGCTTATTTATCTTTTTGTTTTTATTCAGTTTGCTCAGGGCATCTAAATAAATATCCAAACCTTTGTTTCTGAATTCATAACGGCCACTGGTCAACACTAGCAGAGCATCTTTTTCAATGCGCTGATTCAGCAAAGCTTCAGTAACATTGATAATCTTATCACGTGCTTGCTTACGCTGATTTTGGTTTTCATCTGCTTCCGGATAAAAGGCATCTGTAAATCCATTGGGTGTCACCACATCCACCTCATTTTTAAGCAAATATTTGCATTCGCTCGCAGTTAAATCACTAACTGTTGTAAAACAATCCGCCTCTTTAGCTGCATTGTATTCAAGCGAATATTTAGAAGCAACTCCCAGCTGCTTTGCCATTTCAACAGGATTAACTTGCTCAAGATCTTTGTAAAGCGGGATATTATTCCCTGCGATTGATCTGCCAAGGCTGGTAGCATGCGTTGTAAAAACCGTTCCGATTTGAGGTGTTTTATCCTTTAAATAGAGAACGCCCGATCCAGTCATCCACTCATGGAAATGAGCAATTATTTTATCATTGGCTGATAAATGAAAATTGTAAAAACTTTCGATGACCCTACCTGCAGCATATCCAAATAATGCGGGTTCTACATAATCCCATCCTCCGGTTAATGAATCCAACTGATAAGTTTCCCAGAAGTTGGCAAATATCTTATCCTTTTTAACAAAAAAAGGTGTGAAATCAACCAGAACAGCTACCGGTTTACCGGGTATATTCCACCGGCCAATACGTATTCTTAAACCTTGATTTTCTGCATTATCTTTCCAAGACTTATAAAGTAATCTATCTTCAATAAAATCAGGATTATTAATGGTTTCTTTCCAAACATCCGGGCCTATAAAAATATATTGGTCATCTAAATTATTAGCCATGGATTGGTATTTTGAAGAAAGTACTGTGTAAATACCCCCAACTTTATTACACACTTCCCAGCTAATCTCAAATAAATAATCGGGTTTTATATGTTTAACAGTCATTTGAGTTCTATATATAAGTTAAATGTTATTCGTTTCTCGGTTATAAAAAAATAAAAAAAGTCTGTAAGAATAAATTAAATATGGATTATATCATTTATTAAACTAAAATTCTTCATTAATTGGTTACTATAACCATTAAGTCAAACCTTTGTTTACCTTTCATTAACCTTATACAACTTTACTATTCTGGTATTCTATTACCTGAATTAAAAAGAGGTGCAAATATATCTGGTTAATTTATGACAACCAAAACAGATTTATTAACAATTCATAAATAAATTATTTACCTGGTTGTTTTGGTTGCACAATAAATTGTTAAATTTACCGGATTAATTTCAATTTAATGGCTAGTATTTCTTAGGGATAGTATCAAAAATTAAACTTACAAATATGGATATTGAATTTTCAAGTAAGCTTCAAAAATTACTTCAGGAAAACAAAATTGCCGAATGCATTGAAATTGCAGAAGACGAATTGATACAGCAACCAAAAACTGATTTTCGCAAAATTATTGGCAGGGATGATTTATTGAAACAAGTAAAAAAATTAAATAAATGGACTGGAAAGTTTTTTAAATCAGCCAATAAAAAAATATATGTAAAAAGTGTATGTACTGAAATGATCAGAATGGATATAAACCCTGATAATTGGTACCTCGATATTTTCGCGTACGATAATTATGGTGGAGACAGTAATTTTGATTGGCTTGGAGAATGGCAGCACGAAAACCCAGATAAGGAAAGTTTTACTATAAAAGGGTTTGAAGATATCCAGGAAGTATTTAAAAATTTTAAAGAAGACAATAAATCCAAAGATGAAACACTCTCAATATCAGCCAAACTTTGTGAGATATTGGTAATATTACGATTGTTCGAATTATTTGAAGCAACACATAATTTAGCTCTAGAAAAAGAAAAAAAATGGATCAGGATTCCGCTTATTGTCAAAGCTGACGGAAATGAATTAATATATCGTCTAAAAACAGAATAATAAAACTCCAATGATATAAATATCACGCAACCTTTTTAAATCCTTCTGCATCTTTAAAACAGTTATACAGATAAAACGCCTATAAAAAACCTTTACAAGTCCGTAATTATTTTATATTTTTTAACAAATCAAATATGAAATCATTTGTATTTCATTTTCCGGTTTTAAATACTGATAATAATCCTTTTTCTAAGATTCACTCAGAATCTTTCTCATTAATTTTAGTTAGACAATAAAATACAGATATGAATAGATTTATACCCTTGTTTTATTGTTAACTAAATAATTTAAAATGAAAAACATCAGGTTATTTTCAGGAGTCATAGTCCTCCTGTTTGCAGCCAATGCAGTATTGGCGCAAAATTCAATTCTATCATCAGGCAATTGGTACAAAATTGCAGTGGAAAACACAGGAATCCATCAGATTACTTACGAGGATCTTGAAAGTTACGGAATCGATCCCAGCCAGGTCAATCCCAAGCTCATCCGCCTATATGGCAATGGTAATGGTATGTTGCCCGAAGACAATGACGAGTTTAGGTATGATGATCTGCAGGAAAATTCAATTTTTGTTTATGGGGAAGATGATGAAATATTTGATCCGGATGATTATATCCTGTTTTATGGCGAAAGCCCGACTGAGTGGAATTTGAATACTGAAAGTGGATTGTTTGAGCATGAAGTTAATTTGTACACTGATTACACATATTACTTCATCGCAACCGATTTGGGTGAAGGTAAAAGGATTGAAACACAATTCTCAAGCATCATCCCTCCTACCTACACATCCACCAGTTTTAATGATTACATCTATCATGAAATGGAACTGGAAAACCTAATTCATAGTGGAAAAAAATGGTATGGTGAACGATTTGAAGAAACAACAGAGTATACTTTTCCAATTATTTTTCCTAACCTCATTATAACTTCAGCCATAAATCTGCATGTTAGTGCTGCTGCAAGATCAGAAGTTTCAAGTCTCATGGTGATTAGCATAGACAATGAGCCCATTGATACACTTACATTCTTTCCCGTAAACTTTTCAAATATTAATTCTGACTATGCGAAAAATAAGGAGCTTACAACATGGTTTAATGTGAATGATCCTGATTTTGAATTTAAGTTTAATTATAATCAACCTAATGATTCTGCAGTTGCCTGGCTTGATTATTTTACACTTAATGCAAAAAGAAATAATATTTTTGAAACCGGGCAAATGAAATTCATAGATATAGAATCTGCAGAGCCTGGTAAGGTTACATTGTTCCAAATCACATCCACAAATGATGTAAGTATTTGGAACATCTCCGATCCATTAAATCCAACTTCCATAGATTATTTTTACTCAAATGGCTCAGTAGAATTTACTCTTGAAACTGACAGTTTGCTTGAATTTACTGTTTTTGATGAAAGTCAATTTTATACACCCCAATTTGAAAATACTGTTGCCAATCAAAACTTACATGCCATTGAACCTCCTGATATGGTCATTATCACTCACGAGGATTTTTTGTCCGAAGTACAGCAACTGGCAGAATTCAGATAAAACAATGATGAAATTTCAACTTTTGTAACCACTCCAGAAAAAATATACAATGAATTCTCTTCAGGCGCACATGATATCACAGCCATAAGGGATTTTGTAAAATATCTTTACAACAAATCAAATGGAGATAAACCTGAAAACCTGCTACTCTTTGGTGATGCTTCCTTTGACTATAAAAACATCACAAACACCAACTCAAATTACATATCCATTTGGGAATCACCTGAATCATTAAATCCGGTTGGATCTTACTGTACCGATGATTTTTACGGTGATTTTGAGGCATATGACAAAACCAGCATGCTTCAAATTGGGATTGGACGACTTCCAGTAAAATCTGTAGATGAGGCAAATGCTGTTGTAGAAAAAATAATACATTATTCTTCTGCTA
>DAOVYU010000061.1 GCA_030635465.1 Bacteroidales bacterium
TAAGAAAGTAATCGCTTTTATTCCGGGTACTGTTTTAAGCGTTTATGTTAAAAAAAATAAGCGGGTTCAAGAAGGAGATAAACTTATGGTTTTAGAAGCTATGAAGATGAGAAATGAACTTACTTCGCCAATCGGAGGCACCATTAAAGATATTTATGTTCAAGCAAATTCAAAAGTAACAAAAGGAGAACTTTTACTTGAATTTGTATAGCGTTGTTTACTTCCCTGGTTATACTTTAATTATTTCCTTATTTTTAAAATATATACTTTGTTTTAAAGTATATATTTGATTTATCTTTGCACCTCCTAAATTCTTCTTGTGAGATGTTAACAATTAAAAAAATAGCTATAACTATTATTTTATCAATCACATTGATAAATCTGTCTGCTCAACTAGATTCATCACTCATGCAACAAAATGCTGCTTATGAACTTATAGTTGGTAAATGTGACAGAGTCGATCTTCAGAAAGGAGATTTTAGTAAATACTTTTTTGAAGAATACATCAATTATCAACTTGATAGTGAGTTGTTATATAACATCAAAAATAAAATTTTCAATTGCTCTATTACAATTGTTCTGGGAACATGGTGTCATGATAGTCAGCAACAAGTTCCAAGATTCATTAAAATATTAGACAAACTTGATTATAATACAAACTATTTGGAGATTATTTGTGTTGATAAAGAAAAAAAAGCTGGCGATATAAACTTATCTACAATGGATATAGAAAGAGTTCCAACCTTTATTTTTTACAAAGATGGCAAAGAGTTAGGGAGGATTATCGAAACTCCCGCGAAATCAATGGAAATTGACACATATAATATTTTAAGCAAATAATATTTGATGAGTAATATGCATACAAGTAACACCATTGACGAAGTTAAAAGCCAACTAACTAAAATTAGAGAACAAGGTCTTTCCATTGGTTTTGTCCCAACGATGGGAGCACTACATAAAGGTCATTTAACTCTCATCAAAGAAGCGCGTAAAGAAAATGACTTTGTAGTATGTAGTATTTTTGTGAACCCAATTCAATTTAATAACAAAACAGATCTTAAAAAATATCCAAGAAATATTGAATTGGATATGAATATGTTACAAAAAGAAAAATGTGATCTGTTATTTTATCCCTCCGAAGACGAGATGTTATCCACTTATCAAGTTGAAGAATTTGATTTTGGTGGTTTAGACCAGGTCATGGAAGGAAAATTCAGACCAGGTCATTTTCAAGGAGTTGCTACCATAGTGAAAAGGTTATTTGAAATAATTGAACCACAAAGAGCTTATTTTGGAATGAAAGACTATCAACAACTGGTGATCATTCATAAAACAATGAAAGATAATAATCTACCAGTTGAAATCGTTCCATGTTCAACTATCAGAGAAAAGGATGGATTAGCCATGAGCTCAAGAAATCAGTTGTTATCAAAGGTTGAAAGAAAGCAGGCTGCAACTATTTATAAGGTTTTAAAGAAAACTAAAATCCATTCGGGATTTTATACTGTTAATGAAATAAAGCAATATGTGGAAGCTCAGTTTGAAAAGTCAAAAAATTTCAAACTAGAATATATTGAAATTACAGACATGTATACTTTAAAACCATTGAAGGCGTGGACCCAAAGTAATAACGTTATTGCTTGTATAGCGATACAAGTTGGAAATGTTCGATTAATTGACAATATTATTTTATTTTCGTAAATTTGTTTCACCATGCAAATTGAAGTTCTAAAATCAAAAATTCATAAGGCTACCATTACGCATGCCGATCTTAATTATATAGGAAGTATTGCTATTGATGAAAATCTACTTGAAGCAGCAAATTTGATTGAAAATGAAAAGGTGCATATTTATAATATCACCAATGGGGAAAGACTGGAAACCTATATAATCAAAGGAGAAAGAGGTTCAGGTATCATTTCTTTAAATGGTGCTGCCGCTCGTAAAGCAGCAGTTGGAGACAAGGTTATAATCATCTCTTATGCTGCCATGGATTTTGAACAAGCAAAAAACTTCAAACCAACTATATTATTTCCTGACGATAATAATAATTTGAAGTAATTATTTTGAAAAAAATTATCCTTAATGTATTAAAAATAATTTTCTTCCTTGGGCTAGGTATATTCTTTATCTGGCTATTTATGCATAACCTTACTGATGAAGAAAAGAAAGAGATCTATTCCTCATTTATTGGAGCTAATTACTGGTGGGTTGGACTTTCAATTATTATTATGTTTTTAAGTCATTACAGCAGGACTATCAGGTGGAAAATATTGGTAGAAGCATTGGGTTATAAACCAAGTACAAAGAATTTATTTCTAGCCCTTTTAATTGGATATTTTGCCAATCTAGCCTTACCTCGCCTCGGTGAAGTTACCCGATGCGGAATCGTTACACGATACGAAAAAATACCTTTTCAGAAAATGATTGGAACTGTAGTTACTGAAAGGGCGATAGATTTATTAAGTTTGTTCATTATGTTTGTTTTAGCATTTTTTCTGCACCTGGATAAAGTAGCAAAGTTTAAAGAACTGGGAATATATATTAGAGCCAGGGAAAACTTTGATAAAATTGAAAACCCGGGAATTTATTATTGGGTAACTATTTTATTGTTTATTGGGTTGTTTTTACTATTAATTAAATATAGACATAAAATTTCCCATTTTAATTGGTACCAAAAAATTAAAAATATCATTTTTGGATTCTTAGAAGGATTAAAATCATTATTCAAAATCAAAAAACCATTTTGGTTTATTTTTCACTCAATTTTTATTTGGGTTGCTTATTTGTTCATGGCTTGGGTTGTTTTTTTTAGTTTACCTGAAACGAGTCATTTAGGACTTGATGTAGGAATAGCAGTATTGGTATTTGGTTCCATAGGAATTATTATTATACAAGGTGGGATTGGGATTTATCCCTGGATTGTTGCCCAGATCCTATTATTATTTCATATATCAGGAACAAAAGGCTATGCAATGGGATGGATTTTATGGACTGGTCAAACCGTCATGATATTACTCTCTGGTTTGATATCAATGATCTTATTACCATTTTTAAATGATAAAAAGCATGAAGAAGCTTGAAATAATCAATTTCAAAATACTGGATGAAAGCAACTTAAAGCAGCAACTGGCTATCTGGAGGTTCCTTAATAAAAAAATTGTCTTTACAAATGGTTGTTTTGATATCATTCATTTAGGACACATTGATTACCTATCAAAAGCTAAGGATTTAGGTGATATTTTATTAATTGGCCTGAATACTGATGATTCTGTAAAACGGCTCAAGGGAAATAACAGGCCCATTAAAAATCAATTAGAAAGATCAGTTTTATTAGCTTCCCTGCAGTTTGTAGATGGAGTAATTCTGTTTGATGAGGATACACCTTACAATTTAATTAAAAAAGTTAAACCAGAAATTTTGGTAAAAGGCAGCGATTATAAAAAAGAAGAAATTGTAGGAGTGGATATTATTGAAAGTGTAGGAGGTGAAATTATTACTATCGATTTTCTAGAAGGATATTCTACAACATCTATTCTGGACAAAATTAAAAAGGATATCTAAAACTTAATTATGGCTAAGTCTAAAACCACATTCTTCTGTCAAAACTGTGGTGCCCAATCCTCAAAATGGATAGGAAAATGCCCTTCATGTTTTGAGTGGAATACATATGTTGAAGAAGTCATACAAAGAGAAAGTGGTAAAAATAAATCCACAATATTTTCCCAAAATGTTGCCAAACCTGTAAAAATAAAAGAAATTAAAAGTGGCAATGAAACCCGGATTAACACAAAGGACCAGGAATTGAATCGGGTACTTGGCGGAGGCCTAGTTACAGGTTCCTTAGTATTAGTCGGAGGTGAACCAGGTATTGGAAAATCAACATTATTATTGCAAATCGCATTAAATTTAGCTGGTTTACGTGTATTGTATATTACTGGAGAGGAAAGCGAACAACAAATAAAAATGCGTGCCAATCGTATTGGTTCCAGCAATGAAGATTGCTACATACTTGCTGAAACGCAAACTCAAAATATCTTTCAACATATTGAAAATATTCAGCCACAGCTCGTTATTATTGATTCTATTCAAACATTACATACAGAGATCATTGATTCATCTGCTGGAAGTATTTCTCAAATTAGAGAATGCGCAGCTGAATTTCAAAAGTATTCAAAAGTTACAAATACTCCGGTAGTATTAATTGGACATATAACTAAAGATGGAGGTTTAGCAGGCCCGAAACTACTGGAACATATGGTAGATACGGTCCTCCAATTTGAAGGTGAACGTAATTATGGTTATCGCATCATAAGGGCTGTTAAAAACAGGTTTGGATCAACAGCCGAGTTAGGTATTTATGAAATGCATGATGCTGGTTTAAGACAAGTTACTAATCCATCCGAAATACTAATTTCTCATCGTGATACCCAATTGAGTGGAATTACAATTGCTGCAATGATGGAAGGCCTTCGTCCTATGATGATTGAAACCCAAGCTCTTGTGAGTACTGCAGCTTATGGAACACCTCAACGTTCTTCAACAGGATTTGATGCAAGAAGACTAAATATGTTATTAGCTGTTTTAGAAAAACGATGTGGTTTTAAATTGGGAACAAAAGATGTATTTTTAAATATCGCAGGAGGATTGAAAGTAGATGATCCTGCATTGGATCTTGCTATTATCAGTTCAATATTATCATCAAGTGAAGATATTCCGGTTGATCAAAACATATGTTTTGCTGGTGAAATTGGTTTATCTGGGGAAATCAGATCAATTAATCGTATCGATCAACGGATAAGTGAAGCCAATAAGTTGGGCTTTGAAAAAATTGTTATTTCCAAATACAATCAAAAATCAATTGATCGTAAGAAGCTGAATATTGAAATAATTTCGGTCAGCAAAGTAGATGAAGTCTTTAATATATTATTCGGTTAACCAGTCTCAAATAGAACATAAAAAAAGCGAACTTTATTTAAAGATCGCTTATTTTTTCTTGTTTATTTTTTAGTAGTTATTTGCTTCTGTTTCGAAGCTCATAAAACTTTTTACTTCCATATGCCACTCCAAGAGATAATAACAATAGTAATCCTCCTCCAATGGGTGAACCTCCTCCAACAGGTATATCACCAGTTCCGGGTCCCCCTGTTCCAGGATCGGGTGGCTGATCAGCAAAAATAGTAGTTGCTAATAAAGTAAAACAAATAAGGAGTGTATATACTAAAATATTTCTGACAACTTTTTCCATTACAGACGGCTTTGCTTTTTTTCTATTCCAATGAATTATATTAAACGACAGATTTTCAACCAACAAAGGTGATATTTACTGCTTTTGGTACCTATAATTCAGAGCAAAATTAGTGATTATTTATAACTTTTACAAAAAAGATACTATTTTTTTAATAAGTTTCTAGAAATAATTCCCTTTTTGGGAATTATTTCTGGCTTGTTATTTTGTTATATCTTACAAAATCAAATTTCTTCATGATCAGTAGGATTTAAATTTTTATTTATTTGACACCTTATAAGTCAAACCCACAGAAAATAATTCTTTAATCTGAGTTCTAGGCCCTGTATTACCATCTTTATCAGTGATAGGTGTATTATCATCATACAATATTTGCAATCCAAAACTAGCTGATAGCCAATCATTCACCTTAAGACCTATCATGGTATCCCAGTTAACATCAACATTTTGCGGATCCTCAATATAATTTGAAAACAATTCAAGCTTCGTATTCAGATTCACATTTTTCCAAATGTCTTTAACAAATAAAAATCTAAAATAAGCACCGAATTCATTCCTCACTGTCTCACCTGGTATGAAGCCCTGATCATTAACATAAGCAGGTTCAACACCAAAAGCTCCTGCATTGGCTAAATCCTGATCATTTACAATTATCCATCTAACTGTAGCCGGTGAAATATAAAACGACATATATTCAAATGGCCTGTATTCCATACCAACACCAAGGGAAATGTAACCTGGCGCCATAAAACCAGATATTTTTTCTTTCTGAGCTGTATCGTCATGAAAATTATAAGCATCTGCAAACTGGGATTTAAAGTTAAAGTTTGCAGAATAGTACCATTTTTCGGCAGCCTTTAAACCATAATTGGAAAGAAAATCTATCTTATCTTCATTTTTACGAAAGTCTTGTTCTCCTATTCTTGATTGACCATAAGCTAATCCAAGCATATTTTCCCATTTCGACTTTCCTTTTTCATATCCAGCATAGAAGTTAAAAAATCCATTTAATGTTATACTGTTATCACCACCTGCTGCCCAATTGGTAAAAGAAGATTGTGCAAACATAAGTGAAACATCACTATTAATTGTCCATGCTGTATCAGCCTTTTCTTCCTGTCCATTGGCTAAAATAGATACCAATAGGATTCCACTTAGAATCAATGTAATTTTATTCATCATTTCTTTGATTTAATACAATAAAAACTATTATTCAAATTATTTTACGTTATGAACATGAACATCTGTTTGTGGGAATGGAATTGAAATACCTTCTTTATCAAATGTCTTTTTAACATTTTCAATCATATCAAAATGAATTCCCCAGTAATCTGCTGCATTGGCCCATA
>DAOVYU010000091.1 GCA_030635465.1 Bacteroidales bacterium
ATAGAAATTGGAAAAGTCTAAAATAGAAGCCCCATCGGGGCGAAATATAATGTAACCATTATGTATTTAGATACATATACAAAATTTAGATGCTTTAATCGGACAACAATGATTTTGAATAATAAACCCTTATAAGTGATTATTTTGCGAATTCGATGATTAGTTTTGTCGTTATTCGCTATAGAAGTAAATCATCCGTTCTATTGCTTCCTTACAAACCGGACAGAATTCATTCCCCTTAAAGGTATTCATCAAACAATCAACGGCAGGACGGTATACCCCTTTTGCGGCATATCCTCCACCTTCAAATACTCCAGTTTTATTGATATAAAGTTCAACCGTTGGGGTAGGGATGGGGGTACTCTCATTCAAAAGATTAGACCATTTTATTTCAAAGTTCACCAGGGTTGTCAGGTTGGGTTCCCATGGTTCAATATCAATAGAATAGAACTCACTGTAGGCGACATCATCAGTGTAGTATTCATCACCTAACCCAGCAAAACCATGACCCAACTCATGGATAAATATTTTAGCAGCCTGTAAATTGCTGTTTACACTAACAGAATAATAGTTATATATGGCACCACCTCCATATTTTGGTGAGTTTACCAATATGTATATCTGATCGTAGGGAGCATTGGCAGCCAGATCACGTACAATTTTATTATCATATGTCATACAATACCGCTCACTATCAAATGTGTAGAATGAGGTGCTTAGAATGGACTTTTTCCAGATTGTATCAGCAGGGATGTCTGTCCCTGATTCAACTGATGGTGCTAGTACTCCACGGATGTTAAATTTTTCTTTTAAGCTGGCATAAGGTTCAAAAGTAAAAAGCTCTTCAGCAAATTTATTACAATCATTGATGAATAGTCCCATTTCTGATTCATCATATCCATCAGGTAATAAAACGATGTCAACCTTTTTATCTGGTAAACCGGAAATTAAAACCTCAAAAGCGGTAGTTTCATTCCTGCGTTCGGAGGATATGAAATAATTATCTGTTTTGTAGAAATACTCAAATTTATTCTGAAATACACCTTTATTATCTCTACTGAATAATACAATTTTTGCATCATTTAATGGCAGGGGCATCACGACAGTTTCCGAAAATGATCGTCTGATCAACTTAGCTTCTTCCGTTGTTTGCCATTCACCAAAAAGGGTAGAATATCCCCTGGAATAAATTAGAGAATCAGAAGTGAGGTCATAAACTTTTAGAAAATACTTTCCGTAGTAGAACGTGTCAATCAGGTTGGTTCGAGATCCTCCCCAATAGGGTTCAATAATTACCTGGTCGAGGTAATATTCCTCCTGTGAGTAATTACCAGCATGTTGATAATCAACTCTAAGCGTTTTAGCAATAAAAGTTGAATCAAAAGTTGCACTAGCAGAAGAAATAATAAAAATTAGAAATATTAATATTGGAGCTTTCATCATGCCGGAATTTGTTTGGTGAAATTATAAAAAATATCAATTTTAAAAGTGTTTAATATTATTCCTTTCCAATATGTGGAATAATAATTTCCTAATATAACAAAATCAGGTTGTATGCGAAAATTAGTAAGTTTCACTAAATCAATACTTTGATTTAAAAATCTTAAAATGGCATGAATCTTGACCTCCTTACATGAAAATTATTTTTCATTAGCGTAGAGGGTAAAGTCCGTTGGTAATCGCCAACGGGCTTTCATTTTATATGAAAAACCGTTCATGAAAATTTACCAGATAGAGTTTTTTAGTAGCCCTGGTAAAAGCGGTATATAGCCAGCGATAATACTCTTTATTGATATGGTCTTCTGTTAAATATCCCTGGTCGATAAAAACAGTTTCCCACTGCCCGCCCTGTGTTTTATGACAGGTGAGCGCGTATGCAAATTTTATTTGTAAAGCATTGTAAAATGGACTGTTTTTAACTTGTTCTATCTTTTTTCTTCGTGTAGGAATATCTTCATAATCATTCAATATTTCTTCGAATAATTGTTGATTTGCTTTTTGGGATAAAGAAGCTCCTTCAGTCATTAAGGTATCAAGTAAAATTTTAACGGTAATTTCATTCTCATTAGGATAGTCGAGGAGTTTAACACTTACGTCTGCAAATCGAAAACCATAAAATGACTCATATTTTTCAATACGCTGGATTTGAATTATATCACCATTGGCAAGAAAACCAGGTTGTGAATTTTTATCGACCCAGAAATAATTATTTTTTACAATCATTAAATGATCACCCGAGCTAATTTCATTTTCCATAAAAAGAATGCGATTCCGAATTTCCTGGTTAAATACATTGGCTCTTTTATTCGAACGGGTGATGATTATGGTTTCTTCTTTTCCAGAATTTGAATAAGCAGTATTTAATTCCTCTTCCAATTCGCTCCCATTTATTCTTCGCAAGTCAGGATAGTTGCTAACTTTGATGCTAAGGTTATGAATATCATTATTTAATTTTTCCCTAAGAATTGTTGCGTTGGCAAGTATTCCTGATTCCAAGGATTGTCTGACAACCTCCTTCATTTCGAAAGTTTTTATCTCTAAATGAAATGAGTTTTTAAGGTAATCAATATTCAATGCCGGGCTTTCATCCATACCTACGGGTGGAAGTTGAGCGGTATCGCCAATTAAAATGAGCGTGTTTCTTTTTCCATTATACACATAACTAATAAGGTCGTTTAATAAACTTCTTGTTGAGAACAATCCAAAATCAGGTGTGCTAATATCATCAGGGATCATAGATGCTTCGTCAACCATAAAAATGGTATCTTGATGTTTGTTTTCAGATAATAACAATTTGAAATTTCCATCAGGTCCAGATGAAATTAAATAGATCTTTTTATGAATAGTAAATGCTTTTTTGCCAGAGTACCCTGAAAAAACTTTGGCTGCTCTTCCTGTAGGAGCAAGTAGAACCGATTTTTTGTTAAGCAATTTGAGGTTATTTACAAATAAACTTACCAGGCTTGTTTTACCTGTTCCTGCATATCCTTTTAATACAAATAGTGCATTGTCGTTATGCTTGTATAGAAATTCAGAAAGTAAATGGATTAATTTAACCTGTGATCCGGTGGGAGAATACTGAAATTGGTTAAAAATTTGGTTTGAAAAGTCAGTTACGGTCATGGGTTGGTGTTTAAAATGGATAGCCGATACCCAGGTTATAAACAGGATAAAACCAGTTATGATCCTTTCCTATTACCCACCTGTCACCTACATCTCTGGCCGGATCCATCATCCTTTGGGCTATATCCACCCGAAATATGAAATATTTAAAATCAAGTCGCAAACCGATTCCGAAATCCATAGCCAGTTCACTAAGAAAATTATTAATTTCAAATTTCCCCCCCGGAAATGTTTCATTTTCTCTCAAAAGCCAAATATTACCTACATCATAAAAAAAGGCTCCTTTAAATACTTTGAAAATAGGAAAGCGGTATTCAATATTGGCTTCAATTTTAACATCACCAACACGTTCAATTTTTGGGTTTGTATTTGGATATGCACCAGGTCCCAGGTACCTGAGTGTCCAGGCACGCATCCCATTTGCTCCACCACCATAAAATCCTTTTTCAAAGGGTATGTCAATTGAGTTACCATAAGGAATAGCTAATCCAAAAGCACCCCGCACAGCAATCGTATGTTTTTTTTCAAAGACAAAATAATGTCTAATATCTATATCGCTTTTTACATATTGAGAATATCGGATTCCAAATGCAGTCTGAAATCCTTCATCATTTTCAGGTGCACCAGTAATATTAACCATAAGATCCAAAAAATTTCCTGAGGTTTCAATATTCCATCTTAAATATGTAAAATCTTTTACCCTGTTCAATTCCTGACTGTTATAAATATAGCTATACCTCATACCGAGGATCAAGTGATCAGTGTACTGGTTTCTGAACCGTTCTGACTCACCGGCCAATATGGAATCAAATTCCGGGGTTGTTGCAACTTTTACTACGTTTACATCAATTGGAAAGAATTGGTGTTTTCTAAATTTGGTTTCCGACCAATCATAACCAAAAGATATATTTGTGATGACCCGTTCATACTCCAGGCGATCCTGCCAGTTATAACCCAGGTTAATATTCGTTTTCGGCCTGAAATATCGCGAAAATATATCCTGGTTAATCGGAGCTAAAAACTTGGGAATATACAGGTTTGCCTCAATACCAGCTTCAAAGGTGTTGAAATATAAAAATTTTCTTTCTTTAGCTTCTTCAGTTGTGGCTCCACCTTCTTGAGCCTCCATTCCACCTTTTAATCTCAAATAGAAAACTTCACCACCTCTGAAAAGATTTTTATTCTGGTATACAAGATACCCACCTATTCCCAGGTCACCTCCGGAGTTTGTTCCTTGCGCCTCAATGGAGTATGAGTGTACTGGGTTGCGTGTTACCTGAACAACACAATCCAGGTAATTTTTGTCATCATCTTTTTCTTTTGGAGGATCTTTTACCTCTCTAAAGTTTATATTCACATATTTGAAAATGGTTAATTCATTGAGCTTTTTGTAACTCTGTTTGGCATCAGTAGCATTAAATTTATTGTCATTTTCAATAAACATTGATCGGGTGATGACTTTGGGTTTAATTTTTAGTGGAGGTCTGTAAATAATATTGTATTTATTTAAGATGGGATCACCTCTACGCTCCAATGTTTTAACAATGGTATCATGGGTAATGGTATCTGATTGGAACGACCTGAAGTTAGGCTGGATAAATACATCATTGATATAATATATTTTATGATTTTTTTCAAGAGGAGGTTCTGTTGGATCATCTGAAGGTATGGACATGTTTTTTATAATCAGAGAAATATCTGCTTGTTTACTATTCAATGCACTATCTACTTCATAATAAATATAATCTTTGGTAAATCCGAAATAGCCATTATTATTCAGAATGGAAGTCAATCGATTTCGTTCCTGATCAAGGGCTCGCGAATTCAGAATAAATGAAGACCTTAATAAAGAAGTCATAAAATAATTGTCAACAAGTTTGATGATGGAGTCATCTTTGATGGAATAATTGATTTGTCTGATCCTATAAGGAGTTACAAGTTTTACTTCGTAAGTTACCTTTTTGGCTTTCTTTTTTTTGTAGTGGATAGAATGTTTAATTTCTGAGCGGAAATACCCAATATTATCAAGATACTTCCTCATTTGATCCTTAGATTCCTCAATTTGAGATAGATCCAGAATCACTGGTTTTTCTCCTGAGTTTTTGAAAATACCATTCCACCAAAGCTTAAGCGGGAATAAACCAATAAATTTGTCATTGGGTTTTTGTTGAACCAGGCTTAACAGATTACCGGATGAAACTTCTTTTGCCGGATTTTCAATTTTAACCTTATTAGAAACGAGTAAATACTGGTTTTCCTGTAATCTACGTGTAGTACTGCAGGCTACAAGAAATAGAAATAGTATAAATGCTATACCACGAAACAGGGTGTAAATTACTTTCAACAGAATCTATTTAACTATTGATATATTACAAAGTTAACAGGAATGGAATTGTTTCAAATTAGAGTTTTATTTTTTTGTTATCAAATGGTTGTTAATATTCTTTTTGCTCAGTGTAAATGATTGAAATACAATTGATTTGTATAATTATTATTTTTTTTCTTGTCAGAAAAAATAATTGATATATATTTGCACTCCCATTTAAGGGAAATTGTTCATAAAATAATTGGGAGTTTAGCTCAGTTGGTTCAGAGCACCTGCCTTACAAGCAGGGGGTCACTGGTTCGAATCCAGTAACTCCCACAAAA
>DAOVYU010000139.1 GCA_030635465.1 Bacteroidales bacterium
GCTACAACAAGTGACTCCTTATTTGCCAGCGCAATTTGTTTCTTAGCTTTAATGGCATATATGGTAGGCATTAAACCCGCAAATCCGACCATTGCAATCAACACCATATCTATAGAATCCATTTCAACTATCTGCCAGATTGATTTTTCACCTGCGTATACTTTAATATCATAAGGTTCAAGCTGTTCGGAAACAGAAGTGTAAAGGTCGTCCTTGCCAATTACCACAGCATTTGGCTTATATTTGATAGCTTGCTTTATAAGTAAATCTGTGTTTTTTAAAGCAGACAATACTTCTAATTCAAATTTATCAGGATGCTGATCTATAACTTCAAGGGCTTGTTTTCCTATTGATCCTGTTGAGCCTAATATGGCAATTCGTTTTTTCAAAAAATCTGATTTTTAAAATGCAATATAATCCTTAGGGTTTACAGGAGTACCATTGTACCATAATTCAAAATGCAGATGTGGCCCAGTGGACAACTCACCTGATTCTCCAACAATTGCAATAGGTTCACCGGCTTTGACTATATTACCTTGTTGCTTAAGCAAGACTGAATTATGTTTATAAAAGGAGATAAATTTCCCCTGGTGTTGTATACTGATAACATAACCAGTTTCCACAGTCCATCCAGCAAATATTACTGTTCCATCCAGAGCTGCTTTTACAGCTTCATTTTGTTTTGCTACAACATCAATCCCATAATGCTGCCTGGCCATATTAAATTCATTGGTTATAATTCCTTTAAGGGGAATAAAGAAATTGGTACTCATTCTTTCATAAGATGTTGCGGATAATTCTTCTGCTTCATTGTAATATAAATCATATGAAGTTTCATTATCATATGATTGTCTTAATAGAGAATCTTCGACTGAGCGGGTATATTCAATATTTTGATAATTATCAGTTTCTACCACCATGTCAGTTGTATCTTCTGATATCTCCTTACCATCAATAATATTTTTAATGTTTTGAATATATATACTTTTTTGACGAAAATCAACCGCCAATGAATCTGTAAGTTGTTGCAATTCAACCACTCGTTTGCGTAATGTAACGTCTGTGTATCCAGGAATATATTCTCTTAAGGGTGTAAAAGCAATTAGAAAAGTGGTAAGAATAATTAAAACAATAGCTACCGTACCAATAGTAACAAATGCATTCAAACGTGATATCCGGAAAGAAAACTCCTCCTCAAAAGTTTCTTCATTACTGATAACAAGCCTGTATTTATTGCGAAGCTTATAATACCAGGGTGTATTTTTTCTTTTCTTTTCTTCTTCCGGCATAACTTTTATAATTATTGCAAAGATATTTGAAATTAATTCAGGTTCATTGATTTATTTCCCAAATTAAGCCAATTTAGCATCTGTAAACCTTTGATTATTTATTGATTTTGAGAAATTTTAAGGCATATTCATTAAAATAAAATATTTTTGCAAAAAAATAGTTAAATAGTTGAACTAAACAAATTAAGTTAAGAATTTAATATAATCCAATTTGTACCGGTGGAACTCAAATAAAACAATCTTTTTTTTTCTGGTTATTTTCCTTATAACTGGTTATTCATGTTCTACCAAGAAAAACACTTTTGTCAGGCGTACCTTCCATAATCTTACCGGACATTACAATATGTTTTGGAATGGAAGGGAAAGTTACCGGGAAGGTGTAGAACAGCTTGACAAATCGGTTAAAGACAATTACAATAAAATACTTCCGGTATTTAACTACGGAACAGAATCTGATGCACAAGCTATGAATCCTTTTATGGATCGGGCAATAGAAAAGGCTTCTGTAAACATTCAACGTCACTCTATGTTTTTTAACCGGAAAGAATATGTTCGATGGATTGATGACAGTTATATGCTAATTGGGTTGGGGTACTTTTATAAACAAGAATACAGTAAAGCACGTCGAACATTTGAATTCGTTATTAATGAATACAAAAAAAACGAAATTAAATATGATGCCATGTTATGGCTGGGAAACAGCTATAATCAAATGGGCAAATATAAACGTGCACAATCAGTATTAGATAACCTTGAGAATGAAATTGACAAAAATCCAAAAGGGGTATCAAGTAAGGTAGTAAAAATGCTGCCCTTGGTTCGTGCAGATATGTACATTTTACAAGAAAAATATAGTCAAGCCAAAGAACCTTTAATTGATGCGATATATCTAAGACAGAAAAAGACTATTGATGCCCGGGTTCGTTTTATTTTAGGTCAGATTTTTCAAGAAGAAGAGGAGTTTTATAAAGCATCAGAATATTATCGCCAGGTAGTTAAAAAAAACCCACCCTACGAGATGGCTTTTAATGCTTCTATTAATCTTGCCCGAAGTTATGATACACGGTATGGAGATGATAGCAAAGATATTGTAAAGCAACTCAATAAAATGCTCAAGGAAGATAAAAATCTGGAATTTCGTGACCAGATTTATTTTGCACTTGCTGAAGTTGCTTTTAAAGAGGATAATGATACCCTGGCTATTCAGCATTTACAAAAATCAGTAGCTACATCCAAGTCGAATAATTTTCAAAAAGCCACTTCTTCATTAAAATTAGCTCAAACTTATTTCTATATTCCGGAATACGCACTTGCACAAGCATATTATGATACTGCTATTCAGGTTTTGCCCGAAGATTATCCAGACTATAAAAATATTAAAGGTTTATCGCTTTATTTAACAGAACTGGTGAATAATTTAATTACAATTGAACTGCAAGACAGTCTGCAATACCTGGCCAATATTGACGAAGAAAAGCGCAATACAATTATTGATAAGATAATTGCTAATGTTATTAAAGAAGAAGAAAAACAAAAAGAACTGGATGAATTGCAGTTATTGGCCGGAAATACCAATACCGGATCTCCAAACGCGATGAGTGGTATTTCTGGCGGAGAATGGTATTTTTACAATACCGCTGCTAAAAGTTATGGGTTAACTGAATTTCGTAAAAAATGGGGTAACCGTACACTTGAAGATAACTGGAGATTATCCAATAAACAGGCTATTTTTGATCCATCAGAAGAAGAGTTATTAGCAGAACAAGATAGTATTCCGAGTGACAGTACATTGATTGTATCAAATGATCCACATAAGCGGGAATACTATCTACAAGATATTCCTTTTACAGAAGAGCAAGTGATAATTTCTGACTCATTGATTGAAGAAGCTTATTACAATCTGGGATTCATTTACAAAGATAAATTGATTGATAGCCCCAAATCTATTGAGTCGTTTGAAACACTGATTGAAAGATTTCCAATGAATAAAAATCGTTTATTGGTCTATTATCAGCTTTACAGACTATTTACTAACGATGAAAATTTTGAAAAAGCTGAAATATATAAAAACCTTATTATAGAACAATATCCTGAGAGTGACTATGCAAAATTGTTGCTTGATCCTGACTTTTATAAAGAACTGGAAGCACGTCGTAACCTTGCACAAACTCTGTATGATGAAACATATGATCATTATGAAGCTCAACGATATTATACGGTTTATTCAAATAGCACAAGAGCTTTAGCTGAATTTAAAGAACCACCTGAATTACTGGCAAAATTTGAATACTTAAGGGCTATTTCACTGGGTAAAATTGAAGTTGTAGATTCGTTACAACTTGCGCTTGAAAAGCTGGTAATAAAATACCCTGACAGTGAGGTAACTCCTTTGGCCCAAAACATTCTGGATTATTTGAAAGACCCTAATGATACTACCAATACGAAAAAGGCAGTAGAAGTAATTGATGTTTCTATCTATGAATTTAACCAAAGAAGCAAACAAATTTTTGCCCTGGTGGTTGCCGAGGACAAAATTAATATCAATGCTCTTAAGGTGAGAATTTCAGATTTTAACAAAAAATATTATAGTCTTGTTAATTTATCTATTACCAATATTTTACTTGATGCTTCTACTCATTTTATAATGGTTGGTAATTTTAATACCATTGATGAGTCAATGGATTATTATAATGCGATTATTACAAATGAATACGTATATGCAAACCTTACTGAAAGTGATTATGATGGCTTTGTAATCGCTCAGGAAAACTATCCTGTCTTTTATAAGGATAAGGATGTAACTAAATATTTAGCCTTTTTCAGGCAAAACTATTTTAATGAGCAGTAAAATCTGTACTTTTATGTTTAAAAAAAAGATTGATATGGCAAAAAATAACATTGCAGAAACCAAACCGAATAATATAGTGTCGGGCACCACTATTAAAGGTGAAATTATAACAAATGGCGATTTCCGTATTGATGGAACACTAATAGGTTCAATCAATTGTAAAGGTAAAATCGTAATAGGACAAACAGGAACCATTGAGGGGGAGGTTATTTGTCAAAATGCAGATATCTCTGGTAAAATAAAAGCTCAGATCAAGGTTGAACAATTGCTAACCTTAAAATCCACCTCTGAATTAAATGGAGATGTTATAACAAATAAAATCTCTGTTGAACCAGGAGCAAGATTTACCGGATCATGCAACATGGATGGTGGCGGAATAACTAAACCTAATACACCATTGCCAAATGAACCAACTGAATCAAAAGAAAAACAATTTAAATAGTTATGCAAGATATTCAAGTATTGCTTTACAAATGCTTGTCATTATTTTGTTAGGTGTTTTTGGTGGATATAAATTAGATGAATGGCTAAATCTTTCATTTCCAGTATTTACAGTTTTACTTTCATTGTTATCAGTCGCTTTAGCAATTTATACAGTTGTTAAAGATCTGATCAAAAAAAGGTAGCTCGTTATTAATTTTTCTATGAAAAGTCTATATATAATATTCCTGAAAAAATTACTTATATTTACGGTCATCATTGCAATTATTGGTTCTATTTTGACAATGATTCTACCTTCCAACTTTATAACTCCAACTTTACCATTTTTATATGTTTTTTTCTTTGCTGCTACCCTTATAGTCCATTATATGCTATTAAAAGTATCAGAGAAAAAAACACCGGGATTTATCAATTTATTCATGTTGGTTACTTTTGGAAAGCTTATTTTCTTTCTAACCATCATACTGATTTATGCTTTTTTGAACCGTGATGA
>DAOVYU010000088.1 GCA_030635465.1 Bacteroidales bacterium
AGAAGAAGGTTCTGGAAAGGCGACTATTCAGTTGATAAAATTTCAGCATATCAAACACTGTACAGGTGTCTGGAGGTAATTGCTCAATTGGCTTCACCCATTGCCCCATTTTTTATGGAACGATTGTATATCGACATAAATAATGTGACTACAAGAATTGCAGCTGATTCAGTCCATTTAACTGATTTTCCAAAAGCTAATGAGCAACACATTGATAAAAACCTTGAGGAACGTATGGAGCTCGCTCAGAAAATTTCATCAATGGTTTTATCATTGCGCAAAAAATCTAATATCAGGGTTCGTCAACCTTTAAATAAATTTATGGTTCCTGTTCTGAATGATCACTTTAGGGATAATGTCCAATCCATTAAATCATTGATCCTGTCAGAAGTAAATGTGAAGGCATTAGAATTTATGGAAGACGAAAGTATTCTTGTAAAAAAGATAAAGCCCAATTTTAAAACCTTGGGTCCAAAATACGGAAAACTGATGAAACTGATCGCCATTGAATTGGCAACATTTACTGCAGATAAAATTGCGCTCCTTGAAGAAAATGGTAAATACGAATTTAGCATTGAAGATCAGAAAATAGAAGTATTACTAACAGATGTAGAAATCCTGACTGAAGATATTCCAGGTTGGCTAATCAGTACATCTGGTCAGGTTACCGTTGCATTGGATATAACAATTACTGAAGATCTAAAAAATGAAGGAATCGCACGTGAACTGGTCAACAGGATCCAAAATATACGGAAAGAAAAGCAATTTAAAGTGACTGATAAGATAAGGGTAATTATTGAAAAAAACAATAATTTGGAAGCTGCTGTGAAAAAGAATTATGATTATATTTGTGCTGAAATTCTGGCAAGCTCTTTAGATCTTACGGATATAATAACTGAAGAGCACAAAATACATGTTGATCTTACAGAAGATTTGAAGACAAGTATAATAATTGAAAAACAATTAAGTTAAGAATACGTATAAAAAAATCTAAAATAACTAAATATTACGGATATGGCTAAGGAAGATACAACTGCGGATATTAAAAAGACAAGATATTCAGATGAGGAGTTAAAAGAATTTCGTGCAATTATTATAGAAAAACTTGAAAAAGCTAAAGAAGATCTGAAAATGCTAACTGACGCATATTCTCATGCCAACGAACATGATACAGCTGATACTTCCCCCACTTTTAAAGTACTTGAGGAAGGTTACCAGGTATTGTCGAAAGAAGAAAACAGCCGATTGGCATCAAGACAGCAAAAATTTATTAATTCACTTGAGAATGCCCTTATACGTATTGAAAATAAGTCATATGGCGTTTGTCGTGTAACAGGAATCCTTATTGCAAAAGAACGCTTAAGGAGTGTACCTCATGCAACATTAAGTATTGATGCCAAATTAAATCAACCTCAAAAAAAGTAGGTTATTTTATTTCTTTAATCTCCCCACTTCAAATTGAAAAAATCGATCCTTATAATTCTTCTGGTTTTAATCTCAGATCAGATATTTAAAATATGGATTAAAACTAATATGACCATTGGGGAAGAAATCTATGTCCTGGGAAATTGGTTTATCCTGCATTTTACTGAAAATGAAGGAATGGCATTTGGAATGCGATTTGGTGGAGATTTTGGAAAACTTATTCTAAGCCTGTTCAGAATCATTGCCATTGTTATTATAGGATGGTACCTGATCAGGTTAACTAAAAGAAACGAAAAAACAGGATTGATTTTAAGTATGTCTCTTATTTTTGCCGGTGCATTAGGCAATATAATTGATAGTGCGTTTTATGGGATCATTTTTAGTGCAAGCAAATTTCATGAAGTTGCTGTTTTATTTCCAACGGAAGGTGGTTATAGTAATTTTTTATATGGTAAAGTAGTTGATATGCTTTATTTCCCGGTAATAAGAGGAAATTATCCTACCTGGTTTCCTTTTAGGGGTGGAAATGAATTTATCTTTTTCAGGCCAGTATTTAATATTGCTGATTCTGCAATTACAGTTGGTGTTTTTATCCTAATTTTCTTTCAGAAAAGATTTTTTAAGAAGTAATTATTCCCCGAAACTTCAATAAATCCGATTTTCTCTAATTTTTTTAATTTTTATAAAACATTGAAATTGTACAACTAAAGAATCTTAGTATATTTGCGCAAATTTTAATAGCATATCATGAAAAACAAAAGCGCAGGATATATTTCCCAGATTATCGGGGCTGTAGTTGATGTATCATTTGAAAATGAGAAGGATATACCTAACCTTCTAGATGCACTTGAAGTAAAAAAAGATGATGGGTCATCATTGATATTGGAATGTCAGCAAGACATTGGAGAAAATACAGTCAGAACCATTGCAATGGATTCTACAGATGGGTTACGAAGGGGTTTGCCAGTAATTGGCACTGGTAGTCCTATTACAATGCCTGTTGGTGATAAGATTAAAGGTAGATTATTTAATGTAATAGGCGATTCTATTGATGGATTGGGTGAAGTTTCCAAAGAAAATGGATATGCTATTCATCGTGATCCACCAAAATATGAAAATCTAACAACCCAAAAAGAAGTTCTATTTACTGGTATTAAGGTAATCGACCTGATTGAGCCTTATGCCAAAGGAGGAAAAATTGGCTTATTTGGTGGTGCTGGTGTTGGTAAAACAGTTATCATCATGGAACTAATTAACAATATTGCTAAGCAGTATTCAGGGTTATCAGTTTTTGCCGGTGTTGGAGAAAGAACCCGTGAAGGAAATGACCTCTTGAGGGAGATGATCGAATCAGGAGTTATCAAATACGGTGATGAGTTTATTAAAAGTATGGAGGAAGGAAGCTGGGATCTATCCAAAGTTGATAAAAAAGAATTATTAGAATCTCAAGCTACTTTAACTTTCGGACAAATGAATGAACCTCCGGGAGCACGTGCACGTGTAGCTCTGTCTGGATTAACTGTGGCAGAGTATTTCAGGGATGGTGATGAAAAGTCAGGAGGAAGGGATATTCTATTCTTTATGGATAATATTTTCCGATTTACACAGGCTGGATCTGAAGTATCAGCATTACTTGGCCGTATGCCATCTGCCGTTGGATATCAACCAACATTGGCTACAGAAATGGGAATAATGCAAGAGCGCATTACCTCTACAAAAAGAGGTTCCATCACATCGGTACAGGCAGTTTATGTACCTGCAGATGACTTAACCGACCCTGCTCCTGCAACAACATTTTCACACCTGGATGCAACCACAGTTTTGAGCAGAAAAATTTCAGAATTAGGTATTTACCCTGCTGTTGATCCACTGGATTCAACATCAAGGATACTTATTCCGGAAGTGGTTGGTGAAGATCATTACAATACTGCACAAAAGGTAAAAGAGATACTTCAGCGATACAAAGAATTACAAGATATTATTGCCATCCTTGGTATGGATGAACTTTCAGAAGAAGATAAACTTGTTGTACACCGTGCCAGAAGAGTTCAACGATTCCTCTCACAACCATTCCATGTTGCAGAACAATTTACAGGTTTAAAAGGATGTGTAGTTTCTATTGAAGATACCATAAAGGGTTTCAATATGATTATGGATGGTGAAGTTGATGAATATCCAGAAGCAGCATTTAACCTTGTTGGATCAATTGATGAAGCAATTGAAAAAGGGAAGAAAATGTTGGCTGAAAGTAGTTCAGAATAATCATTAACAACAAACTTTAACTGTTTTTTATGACAATTGAAATAATTAATCCGGACGAAACAATTTTTAGTGGAGAGGCTGATATAGTCCAACTTCCCGGGAAAGATGGTTCTTTTGAAATACTAAATAATCATGCACCACTCATCTCAGTATTGAAAGAAGGAAAAATTAAAGTAGTGGATAAAAATAAAAACACTCAGTTTTTTGAAATACAGGGTGGGGTTATTGAAGTTCTTCGGAATAATATTCTCATCCTGGCAGGATAAAAAAAAGCCGTCCCGAATACTCGGGACGGCTTTTTTTTATCAATTTATCTAGTTAACTTTTTATTCTTTCAATTTCGTATGTTTCTAGGGCTTCTTTAATTGTATCTTTAATACTATTCCGCATCGCCCTTACCATTCTATCTTTTTGACTTAGATTTGAAAAATGCTTTCGTATAAATAACTCTGCATTAAAATCTGCTATTGTCTCAATTTTTTTCATAAGGTTAGTTTAATCCAGTTATTAGTGGGTAAACTGGCGTTAATACAATCGTATTAACAAAATCTGTACCAAATGGTTTAAATATTATTATCATTGTTTATACACAGGTAAACTAGCTGTCTTAATGTCGGTTAAAAAATAATTCTTCGTATTTTGCGTTTGTTGGTTTGTTTACAATTTTCCCATTTATGAAAAAATTAATTCCCATTGTTGTCATTTTATTATCATTATCCAGTTGTATTGAGATCAATGAAGAAATTCATATAAACAAAGACAAATCCGGAAGCTTATCTTATAGGCTGGAATCAAGCCAATTAGGGTTTATATTCAGTAATTTGTCTAATTTAATCGATATAAAAATCGAAGACCAACTAAAGGAAAAGGCACAAGAACTTGCTATTTTATTAAAGCAAAAGGAAGGCATTAGTCATGTGGAATTTAATTTGGATCAAAGAACTTTGGATTATGAATTAAGATGTAATTTTTCAGATACAAAAAAATTAAATGCTGCCTTATATGAGATTTTTGGGTATAAAAAAACATTATTCTCTCCCAGTTATTTAAAGGCTTCGAGCCACTCTACAAAAAAAATTAATTTTGCTCCTATGCTTAAAAATTACCTTGAAGATGAGGGAATTGAGATTCCATCAGAATATTTGTCAGATGTCATTTATTTTAAATCAACCATCTATGTTCCCAAAAAGATTAAGAAAGCTTCAGGAAGCCAAGTGAATATAATTTCAGAAGAAAACATGGTTTATCAAAAGTTCAGGATAACTGATGTGATTGAAAACCAAGTTAATGTTGGGATAAAAGTAAAGTATTAATCTGGTGATGCAGGAATTGAAATGTGGCTTTGAACAATGAACCATTCACCGTCCTTTTTATTAAGAACACCTGTAAATCTTATTCCTTCAAACTGCTTTGCTTCACCCTGATAAATGTAGTTATAATTCATTATTTCGCTAAACCATGCAGTGTTACCTGTCTCGTTAACGTCTACTACCTGGTCCCTTACTGATATATAAGTATCATCAAAAGAATCAAATTGCCTTTGAAGTGTACTTCTTATTTGCTCCCAACCAATGATTTTTTCGTCACTGTTGGTCCCAAACACCTTTATATCGGGCTCTGAAGCCCAGATTTCTTTTACAAGATCCATATCCTGTTTTTCCATTGCAATTACATATTTTTCAAGTACCAATGTCACTTTTTCTTTTTCTAAGTCAACATCAACATTTTTACTTTGATCGATATTGCAACTATTTAAAGAAATTAATCCAATAAAAACTAATATAAACAGCTTGTTCATAACATGTTCCTTTAAAGTGTTATTTAAAAAAATTCACCTCTCAAATATAGTGGAATCATTTTGGTTTTGCAAATAAAAATTGAAATATTGTAAAATAAAAAAAGAAAAGGGCTCAGCGATAGCTGTAGCCCTTTTCTTTTTTGTGGTACCACCTGGAATTGAACCAGGGACACCAGGATTTTCAGTCCTGTGCTCTACCTACTGAGCTATGGTACCTCCTATCAAACCAGGTTATTATATATAACCTGACCGTTTTAAGGGATGCAAAAGTAAATAACTTTTTTTAATTTGAAAACTTTTTATTTGAAAAAATAAATGAACTTATAAATCAGA
>DAOVYU010000328.1 GCA_030635465.1 Bacteroidales bacterium
CTACCAATATCATTAATTTTAAGATTGTATCATTCGAAAAGAATGAAAATTCAAAGTTTGATCCAACCATGATATATAAAGATTTTAATAAAACTTTAAACAAAGATGTTTACAAAGGTTTGGTTGAGGTGAAGAGTAGTGGTGAAAATGTAAATATGGTGGTTAGAAAGGAAGGAGATCAGCTTTCCGAAATAATAATTATAGTGCAAGAAGAAGATGAAACTACCTTAATGGTAGCAACTGGTAATTTTGACTTAAAGGATATTGCAAAACTAAGTGAACTAAAAAGTTGTAAAGGACTTCAAGTGCTTGAAAAGCTATGTGAGGATTAGAATTCACAAGTTTAGTAAGAAGCAAGGCTGTTTTAAAAACTGATTTTAGAACAGCCTTTTATTTATTATTTTTGATGAGTGATTCATCCTTATGACTAATCAAAAAAGGTATTTTAAAAAAGATCTTCAGTATTATAAATTCTGTTCTTATGGGTTTCTAAAAAACCTCCGGTTATTCGAACCATTTCTCATTTTATTTTTCTTAGAAAATAACCTCACTTTTCTACAAATTGGTTTTTTGTATAGTATCCGTGAGATTACCAGAAATGTGTTTGAAATTCCTGCAGGCATAATTTCTGATTCATTGGGACGTAAAAAAACCATGATTGCATCCTTCGGATTATACATAGTTTCATTTGTAACTTATTACTTTGCCCAAACATATGCTATATTTATCCTTGCCATGATCATATATTCATTTGGTGATGCTTTCAGGACTGGGACACACAAAGCCATGATTTTTGATTACCTTAAAATGAATAAATGGGAAGATCAGAAAGTATATTATTATGGTCATACCCGATCATGGTCACAATTTGGTTCGGCTATTTCAGCATTGGTCGCTGGATTTCTTGTTTTTTTCTCAGGAAGTTATAGGATGATATTTATTTATTCTGCTTTGCCATATGTGCTGGACCTTATATTAATTACCTCTTATCCCAAGGGGCTTAACGGCCAAGTTGCTGGATTTAATCAAAAAAAAATAAGTGAAAGATTTAAAGAAGTAACACGTGATTTTTTCTCTACACTTATAAATCGCAAGTCATTAAAATCCATCGCAAACCTTTCAATGTTTACTGGATACTACAAAGCAGTAAAAGATTATCTGCAACCGGTATTACAAAGCCTTGCGATTAGCATACCAATTTTATTTGTCTGGGAAGAAAAACAAAGAACTGCCATTATCATTGGGGTCATTTATTTCTTTATCTATTTGATGACATCCTTTTCTTCCAGAAAATCTGGTTCTTTTAGTGCGAGATATAAATACATTTTTATTCCTTTAAATATCACACTATTGATTGGGTTTGTTTTTGGTTTATTGAGTGGAGTTTTATTTGAGTCCCAGTTAATAATAATTGCTGTTATAGCATATATCATTATTTATTTGGTTGAAAATTTACGAAAACCAATTGGAATCTCGTATATCACAGAAAATATTGACAACCGGATATTAGCAACTGTTCTTTCGGCTGAATCTCAAGCTCATGCTTTGATTGCTGCTATTCTAGCTCCTGTTATTGGAGTTCTGGCCGACCAGTTTGGAATTGGATATGCATTGGCCGTTGTTTCAGTTATGATGATTTTATTGGCACCTATTTATATAGCACGGAAAAAGGATCTGATAGAAAAATAATAAGAGATTATTCGTACCGTAAGCTTTCAATCGGATCTAGCTTTGCAGCCTTTGTAGCTGGTAGGTAGCCGGAGGCAATGGCTACAACTAAACAAAGCCCAACACCGACAATTATCCATATCCAGGGAATAATAAAACTGCTACCAATAATAAAGGATAAAATATTACCGATTCCGATCCCAAATATAATCCCAAGAAATCCTCCTATTTGGGCAATCACAATTGCTTCAGCAAAAAACTGATTCTTTATTGCTCGACTAGTGGCCCCAGTGGCTTTTCGGATACCAATTTCTTTGGTACGTTCAGTTACCGATACCAGCATGATGTTCATCAACCCTATTGCTGCACCCAGTAAGGTAATTGCTCCAATAAAAATGGCTGCATACCTGATATATTTTAGGTTTTCAATGAACATGGATACCAATTTGTCACTTTTTGTAATTTCAAAATCATTGTCCTCCCCCAGAGGAGTTCCCCGGATAATTCGGAATAATCCTGTTGCTTCTCCAATGGCTGATTCCATCAGCTCAGGTTGTGAAGTCATCACATTAATGGTATAAGATCGATTGGGGCGTGAGAAGTATTGTCTGACATTGTTTAAAGGAAGTAAACAATTTCGATCGCCAGAAAATCCAAAACTGGATCCTTTTTCAGCAAGCACCCCAATAACTCGGTATTTTCCTGGTCCAATGGAGATAATTTTACCTATCGGATCAACATTATTTTTAAAAAGATCTTTTTTAAGTTCACTCCCTATTATGGTAACATGCGCTCCGAAATGTACTTCATTTGGGATAAAATTCCGTCCTTCTGAAAGTTCATTTCCTGATGTGATCAGGTAATTTTCATCGGTTCCAACAACCCGAATATTGGGATTGGTTTTTTCCGATTTGTATTTAAGAGTTGCAATATGGGTAGCAAATGTATGAACCGAAGTAAAAGCCGGAAAATCATAATTGTCTTTAAAGTTAATTGCTTCCTCATACGAAATGGCTTCATAATACCGGGCACGGTGAACTTCACTACCAATCTGGATCCGCATCGACCGTTTTTTAATATTGAAGGTGTTGTCTCCCATCATGGTGAATTTTTCCGTCAGAAAATACTCAATGGCATCAATAGATGTTAAGATGCCCACCAATGCCATAATTCCAAAAGCAATGATAAGCACAGTAAGAATTGTTCTGACCAAATGTGTTCTGATGGATTCTAAGGAGATCCTGATATTTTCAAAAAATAATCCGTTCATTTATCTGAATGATGAAACAAAACAAAGGTAAATATTATTACGGCATATAAACCAATAATATTATGGTTACACTGAAACGTCCTTAAGTTTAAATGATGTTGGACTAAAAAAGGAAAAATATGGAAGAAATGAAAAATGACCAAAGTACCACTGAAATGCTCAAGTAAATCAAAACATTTGATTTTTTCGAATAATATTTTTGTGCAAGAAATGCACCAATAGGAATTGAAAGCAGAACTGGTGTTAATA
>DAOVYU010000246.1 GCA_030635465.1 Bacteroidales bacterium
CAATTGTTTGTTATATTTTTCTGATTAGTTCTTCCATTTTATTCAAGAGTTCTTCAGTTTCAAACGGCTTGGATATAAATGCATCCATGCCTGCTTCGAGGCATTTCTCAATGTCTTCTTTCATGGTACTGGCGGTCATAGCAATAATGGGAATATTCTTTTTAAAGGTGTTAAAGTTGCGAATAGCTTTTGCCACAGTGTAGCCATCCATTTCAGGCATCAAAATATCCATTAAAACAATATCATATTCATTCGCAGCTACATATTCTAGTGCAATTTTACCATCATTGGCAATCTCCACAACGCAACCCTGAATATTAGAATTTAACTCCTCAAGAAGAACCATGGCATTAAATTCATTGTCTTCAGCAACCAATATCCTAACTCCCTTAAGTTTGGGATAATCCTGATACTTTTCAGTTTGAGCTATATTTATTGACTTGCCTATCTTATAAGGAATTTCAAAAGTAAAGCTACTTCCCCTATCCACCTCGCTAGTTACATGTATTTTCCCATTCTGCAGTTCAACCAGTTGTTTTGAAATTGTCAATCCCAAACCTGTACCTCCATAATGCCTGGTTGTATTACCATCGGCTTGAGTAAAACTTTGAAATATTGCGTCCAGCCTGTTAGAGGGAATACCAATTCCAGTATCATTGATTTCGAACTCTAACAAGGCCTGTTGTTCACTTTTGGTTTTTACCCGTACCCTTCCTGTAACAGATCCTTTTTCCGTAAATTTTATAGCATTACCTACCAGATTTATCATTACCTGGTTTAGTCGGGTTGGATCTCCAATAAACCATTCTGGCACACCCTCCTCAACTTCACATTTAAGTTTTATTCCTTTTTCCTTAGCCCTAAAATCTAAGATGTCTTCTACTATTTTTAGTTCATCATTTAAATTGAATAACTTATTTTCCAAATCTATCTTACCTGCCTCCAGATTTGATAAATCAAGGATATCATTCAAAATGACCATTAAATTATCGGAGGATTGCGCAATCGCATCAAGGTATTTTTCCTGGGCTTTTAAATGATTATTTTTACGCATAATATTGGTCATACCCAAAATCGAATTCATAGGAGTTCTGATCTCGTGGCTCATATTGGCTAGAAATTGTTCTTTGATTTTTTCACCTTGTTCTGCCTTATTTTTCTCATACTGTATATGAATATTTTTCGCTTGCAATTCCCCTTGAGTCCTTCGCATAAACATCAACCGGTTAATCAGGCCGAATATGATCAAAACTAAACTAATACCACCACCCATAAAGATATACTTACGTGAATTTTGTATCTTAAGCTGCGACATTTGTGCAGCATTTTTGGCATCCATCAATGCAATTTCTTGTTCCTTTTGCTCTGTATCCAATTTTGCTTGAAGTTTAGCAATATCACGATCTTTATCAATAGAAAACAAGGAATCATTTAAGGCGATCAACTTTTCCTGGAAAAGAACAGCCTCGCTATATTGTCCAAATTCTGAATAAATATCTATCATTGCAGAATAAGAATTTGAGAGATCCTGATAATTACGTGTCTCCTCTGCAATGATGACCGATTCATTTAAAATGGAGATGATATTTTGAAATGTTCCAAAATATTTAATTACCCTATCCGGATTACTTTGTAAGTTTGATCTTGACATATCCAGGTAGGCCTCTGCAATATTAATAATTGTAACCGTAATCCCATGCTTATCTCCTATTTCACGCTTTATTTCAAGTGACTCAAAATAAAAATCAAGTGCTGAATTATAATTTCGCATATCATAATAAACTACACCAATATTATTCATGCATCCGGCTATTTTCTTTTTGTCATTTAATCGTTGGGCAATTATTAATCCTTTTTGATAGTTTTTGATTGCTTTCTCATAATCACCGGTTTCTTCATAAATAATCCCGATTTGAATATAACTTTCAATAATTTGTCGGGGCATTTCCTTTTTCTTTTCTATCTCCAGGGTTTTTTGAAGATAATCCAATGCCTTTTCATATTCTCCCAATCGCCGATAAACCATACCGATATTACAAAATGCAACTCCTATTCCGATCTCATCATTGGTACATTGCCACAATCGTAATGATTCCATCAAATTTTCAAGAGACTTATTAAAATTGCCTTTAGAGTTGTAGATTAATCCAATCCGATTAAAAGTATTGGCTAATTCACTACTGTCATTTACATTTTCAAGCAAGATTATCGAGTTTGTAAAATATAATAATGCCGTATCATAAACAGACATTTCGCGATAGATACTACCAATATGATTGCTTTGCCTGGCCATATTGGACGAATCTCCTAACATTTGCCAGTGTTCAAATGCAAATTGATAATTTAAGATGGCTTCTCTATAATCATTTGAAAATTCATAGTACTTTCCAATTGTTTGATAAGCTTTCGCCATACCACGTTGATACCCTATATTTTGAGAATGTTGCAATGCAATTTGTGCAAGTTCAAATCCATTTTCCAAAAAATTGGCTGATATTTTTTGATCAGCATTACGATTTAACTGGTTGATCTCAATGGTATCCGAATCTGTGCTTGATTGACTTCTTTGGGAAAATGCTACCAATGTTAAGCTAAGGAAAAACAAATTGAAAAGGAGAAGAGGAATATTAATTCTATATCGGGATTCTTTCTTCATGGTAATTTATAGTCTGTGGCGACTGATTATATTGAGAAGGTAAAAAATTGATGGGATCAAATAATACAATTGCATTATGCCACTTTTTCGGCTTCCAGATAAGTGTTCAATTCTGACATTCCTCTATTATTCAATTCGATGGCTCTTTTAACCAATTCTTGCATACTATCACTGTCCAGGTTAGCTCTTGTGGCATTTTCAATTTCAACTAGCATTTCTTTTAATCCAATAATACCTACATAAGCACATTGTGGTTTTAATGAATGTGCCCTGGAATACAATTCATCATTGCTCATTGTATCAAATGTTCCGGCCATCTCACCAAATAACTTGGGGGCAGTTCTTAAATATATTTCAATGAAATATTTAATTTTATTGTTATCTCCTTTAGTGAATTTTGTGAGGAAGGAGAGATCGACTATGCTATTTCCAGATTCCATTGTTCTTGTTTTTTACAAAAATACAAACAAGATACTATTTAGAACGAATTTAAATAACATTTAACAAATTATTAACATATGTGCTTTAAATGCCTGAGAATTAATATTTTTCAAATCAAACGAAACGATCAATCAATTCGGCTAATCGGTGAGAATAACCAACTTCATTATCGTACCAGGCAACCACTTTTACCAGCTTATTTTTCTCACCCAAAACCGCTGTTAACTGCGCATCAAAAACAGCAGAATGAGAATTCCCTATTACATCCATAGAAACAATTGGATCTTCAGTATATTCCATGATGCCTTTTAAGTAAGTGTTAGAAGCTTCTTTAAATTTCAAATTAATTTCTTCTATACTAGTTGGTTTTGCTAAAGTACAAGTTACGTCGGTAAGTGATCCATCAGGAACCGGAACACGGATTCCAGCTCCACCAATATTTTGAGCAAGGTGTGGAAATATTTTAGTTACTGCTTTGGCCGCACCTGTTGTGGTTGGAACAATGGAATAGGCCGCTGCTCTTCCACGGCGTAAATCCTGATGAGGGCCATCCAGAATATTCTGATCCCGTGTATATGAATGGATTGTTGTTATAAATGCTTTTTCAACTCCCCAGAATTTATCCAGGATCATAATCAATGGTGCCACATTGTTTGTGGTGCAGGAAGAATTTGAAATAACTTTATCATTCTTATCAATTAACTGGTCATTCACTCCCAACACAATGTACTGAACTCCATTACTTTCACCTTTAGCCGGTGCTGAGATGATTACTTTACGCGCACCAGCATATTCCACATGTTTTAAGGCA
>DAOVYU010000409.1 GCA_030635465.1 Bacteroidales bacterium
GTGATCAATAAAGACTCGAAGTTATATCTACAAAAAAATAATCTCAAAGAAGAATATTTATTTCTGCGATTAAAAGAATTAACCTCTGGTATTAAAAAAGAGCTTGATTTAAATGTTTATCCAATAATAAAAGTTGGAAGCATATTTAGTGAAATAAACAAAACTGCAAAAGAAATTAATGCCGGCTTAATGGTTCTGGGCACCGAAGGAAAAACAGGATTTCAGAAAATTTTTGGAAGCTTTGCGATGAAAATAATCATGCAATCTCCTGTTCCTGTTATTGTAGTGCAAAAGCGATCCTTTGGACATGGTTACAAGAACATAATATTCCCTGTTAATATTTCTATAGAGTATCAGCAAAAAATTGAATGGGCCCTTAATTTTGCTAAAGTATTTAATTCAAAGATTCATATCTTCAAATTCAAAGAATCAAATCCGGACTTATTAAGTAATCTGGATGTAGTTAATAGCCGGATTGTAGAATCATTCCAGGATAATAAAGTGAGTTATATTGAAAAAACTGCTGAAAATGAATCCAATTATTCAAAGCAGTTATTAGATTATGCTATATCACAAAGTGCTGATCTCATTTTAATCATGACTAATAATGATGAGTTTGAACCATCATTTATATTAGGAGCACCAGAAGAAAAAATGATCTACAACGTAAGTCAGATACCCGTTATGTGCATCAACCCCGAAGAATTATAATTTTGAAACCAAATAAAATGAAGATTAAATATTTAGCCCTAATAATTACCGTACTATTTCTTTCAATATCAATATACGCAAGTGCTCAGAACCCGGAGGATTCTATAAAAGTCGCCAGAGAAATGCCGGTTCTTATTGATCAGACAGATGAAGCCGATGAAGAGGAAACACTTAGTCAGCGTATCAATGATGCTTTTGTGCCCATTGTTGACGGTTTAGGTTCAGTATTATTTTATGATCCGTTTTCTTCTATCGGGTTATTTGATCCTGTTATTTACGATGAAAACGATGTGCCTGTTTTAGATGAGAACGGTGAGGTACGCTCAATGCCAATAGCCCTTGTAGTGGTATGGTTAATTACCGGAGCATTGTTTTTTACCATTTTTATGAGGTTTATCAATATTCGTGGCTTTAAGCATGCAATTGATTTAGTAAGGGGTAAATATGACGACCCAAACCATGCAGGTGAGGTTTCACACTTCCAGGCTCTTACTACTGCTTTATCAGCAACTGTTGGATTGGGAAATATTGCCGGTGTTGCAATTGCCATTGTTATTGGTGGACCTGGAGCTACTTTCTGGATGATCGTTGCAGGTTTTTTAGGGATGAGTTCAAAATTTGTTGAATGTACACTGGGTGTTAAATATCGTAAAATTGATATGTTCGGGCAAGTTTCGGGAGGACCAATGTATTATTTATATATGGGTCTTAAGAAAAGAAAAATGAAATGGCTGGGAGTAATACTTTCCGTAATTTTTGCAGTACTTGTTATTGGCGGATCATTTGGTGGAGGCAATATGTTTCAGGCAAACCAGGCATTTTCTCAACTTGCTTTGTTAGTTCCAAGTGTTGCCAATTACGGTGCATATTTTGGGATTATTATGGCAATTCTGGTTGGTATTGTAATTATTGGAGGAATTAAAAGTATTGCCAATGTAACAGATAAAATTGTTCCTTTTATGGCTGTGCTTTATGTAGGTATCGCACTGATCATTATTTTTATAAATATTGGACATGCCGGAGAAGCCTTTATGTTAATCTTCGATGGGGCTTTTAATGCTGATGCCATGAAAGGTGGATTTATCGGGGTTTTAATTGTTGGTTTCCAACGAGCTGCATTCTCCAACGAAGCAGGAGTTGGATCAGCAGCTATTGCCCATTCAGCGGTTAAAACCAATGAACCCATTACAGAAGGACTTGTGTCCTTGCTCGAACCATTTGTTGATACTGTTGTAATTTGTACTATGACTGCTCTTGTTATTATTTTTACAGGACAATATACCAACCCTGAAGGACTTGAAGGAGCTCAATTAACCTCCCAGGCTTTCGGAACAGTATTTAGCTGGTTCCCCTATATTCTCATGATCGCTATTTTCTTATTTGCATTTTCCACCATGATTTCATGGTCGTATTATGGATTAAAGGGATTTGATTATTTATTTGGAGCATTTTTTGAAAAATGGTTTGGCAACCGTAAAATTGCTGCTACAATTTATCGTCTTCTGTTTTTAGGTATTATCGTAGTTGGAGCTTCTTCCACACTTGGGGCTGTTACCGATTTCTCTGATATGATGATCCTTTCAATGGCCTTCCCAAATATTCTTGGATTAATAATTATGGCCCCCGAAGTAAAAAGGGATCTAAAAGCTTATATGGCAAAACTTAAAAGAGGAGAGATTAAGAAATTCAAATAGTTTTTTATCAATGTGACAAAATTGAAGAAATGGAATTAACTGGAAAGTTAGTTCCATTTTTTTGGTTCAATGTCAAATTGAGTTGGTAAATAAAATTAATCACAAATTGACATTAAAAAATAAAAATCGGTTTAGATGAAC
>DAOVYU010000343.1 GCA_030635465.1 Bacteroidales bacterium
AGGATAATTGATTTCCGGGGCTGATAATTCGAATAAAAAGATGGAAATAAAAAGGAGGCAAATTGATTGTTTTTTCATAATTGACACTAAATAAATTTTGCACCCTCAAATATACACAAAAGGATAAAAAAATTAGTTCTAACTGATGATTTAGAAATGTTACAGATAAACCTTCGGATTATGGGATGTAAAAGAAGTCTATATTTTTCGAATCAATAATTTTTTATGAGCCTCAAAAGTTCTACCTAAAATCCGTACATAATATGTTCCGCACTTGAAATTGCTGACATCTATTTCACTTTTATCCTGTAATTGACTCTTCGAAATCTCATCCAAATAAATTATTCTCCCATAGAAATCAAATATCTCAACAATAAGATTCTCTTTTGGCAAATTCTCAAGGCTGAAATAAATAATGTCATTACCTGGATTTGGGAAAATATGAAAATCAATATCCATATGTGAACCAACTGCTTGTTCATGCTCAATGATATAAACTGTTATCATATCAGAACTCTCACAATTATTTGTATCCACAGTTGTCACTTCAATAGAGTGAAATCCAACACCTAATATTTCACCATCAACGAGGAAATACTGAGAAGTTGATCCATCCTGCCATAAATAAGAAGTGAACCCTTCACCAGCATCCAGTAATATCGAGCTACACTCACAAATAATAGTTGAATCAGGATTAAGATTAACAGGAGTAGAAAATTCAACCATTATTGAGTCAGCACCCATACATCCGTGAATATCTGTAACAGAAACAAAATATAAACCAGCTTGTTCTACAATAAAGTATGGTAAGGTTGAACCATCCATCCATAAATAGGATGCCATTCCAGTAGTAGGTGCCAAAATAAATGAATTTCCAAAACAAATAGTAGTATCAGGCCCCAAATTAGGATCAGGATAAGGCCAATAAAAAATTTCAATAGTATCAGCATACATGGTTGTCCCAGCATATGCATGGACCCAATAAACACCAGCTTCTGTAACCAAATATGTTTGTTCAGTTGATCCATCCTGCCATAAATAAGAATCAAATCCAACTCCAGCATCCAAAATATGAATATAGTCCACACAAAGTGCTATATCAACACCTAAATCGAGAATCAGAGTATCTATGCTATATAGACCATTATTTGTTTGTGAAGTGGAAAAAAGAAAAATATTACTGAAGACTAATAAGAAGATGAAACTTTTCACAATAAGATTATTTATTTGATTTTCAAATATACGTAAACCTTAAATATGAAATATTAAAAAACAGTTTTACCGACTATAAAAAAGAATAATTCTCAGAATAATATAGCATTTGATCAGTATAGTCCATCGAATACTCAACCTGTATATCTATGATTTCTCCATTTTGCTCCACCAGCTTAAATCCCGGGTTGATAAATCCACCATAGGGAGCAATATTTAATTTTTTAAACCGCTCCATTATTTCAGCATGTAAATCAGGTTCAACAATCACTCCATAAGTCTCCACAAGATTCTTCCCAGCCTCATAATCCCCTTCTGATTTAATGCGTTGTACTTCTATAAGTAACTCTCCAAATAACCCACGTAACTTATTGTAATCATTGATTTTACAAAATGTTTTGCCATCTCTTTGAAGAACCTCAATAACATTTTCATCCTGTCCTTTTTCATAACACCATTTGGCAATTAATTGCCTGTTACGCATATGTGATTGTTCTATATTTTTCCCCAATTCTATCCTCGTTAATTGAGTCATTAATCCATTTCTAATATACCCATTGTATTCTGTTCTAGCGACATCCAATGTAAGCATTATATTCAATTCCAGCATCTTCTCATCCATCATAAAATAAAGGGCAAATAGATCAGCTCTGGTTTCTTCCAGAGCAGAAGAATAATTCTTTAAAGCTTCAGGACTGGTTTCAGGTAGTAATTGGCCTGAACCATGTCCAAGACATTCATGTAAGTCAGTATGAAGGTTACCTGCTAGTGAGCCATGTTTTTTTGAAAGCTCTATTTCTTCATCCGAAAAACAGAACTCTTCCAGAAAACCATTTCCCAAAGCTGCCTGAGTATAAGCGTAGGTAATATTTTCCATTGTAACTGACTTAGAACCATGTTCTTTACGGATCCAGTCGGCATTAGGAAGATTAATTCCAATTGGAGTTGAAGGATAACAATCACCTCCTAATTGAGCTACTGTTATAACCTTTGCTGAAACACCTTTTACTTCATCTTTTTTAAACCGAGGATCAACAGGTGAATGATTCTCAAACCATTGTGCATTTGCGCTGATGATTTCAGTCCGTTTTGTAGCTTCTTCATCTTTAAAATTCACGACTGATTCCCAGGTTGCTTTTTTTCCAAGGGGGTCTCCATAAACTTCAGTAAATCAATTCACAAAGTCAACTTTTAAACCAGGGTCTCTTACCGAAAGCACTTTATACTCATCATATATCCTTAGGTCACCAGTTTGATAATATTCAATCAATTTATTGATCACAGCTTGTTGCTGATCATTTTCGGCAACTTCAGCAGCTTTTTCGAGCCAATGGACGATCTTTTCCAAAGCTTTGGTATACAATCCACCTATTTTATAAATATCTTCTCTTAGCGCTCCATTTTCCTTTACAAGCTTAGAATTCAATCCATACGAAATGGGAGATTCATCTGTAGGGTCCTTCATCCTGTTATAAAAATCTTCTGCTTCTTGTTCAGTAACGCCTTCATAAAAATTACAGGCAGATGCCTTAATCATATCTGTGTCAGTATCAAGGCTAATTCTTTTTGGGGCAACCTCTGGATCAAACATAAGAGAAGATAATTGTAAAGCCAGCTCTTCAACTGACTCCCCATTTTCTAAAGGAAATTCAGCACCTTCGGAATTCATCATTAATTCGGTAAAATATTCCGGCATAAATTCCGGATTAAATTTATCGGTACTATAATGATGATGGATCCCATTCGAAAACCAAACCCTTTTCAGATAGACAACAAAATTTTGAAAATCCTCAGTTTCCCGATTACCTTTATAATTATTATAAATTTCTTCAAGGGTTTTCCTGATTTTTAAATTGTA
>DAOVYU010000131.1 GCA_030635465.1 Bacteroidales bacterium
AATATCAAACATCTATCTTGCAGAAGGGAGCCAGTCACAATATCAGCTAAACATAGATGGAGCACCAGCAATTTCACTCTCCAATGTTGAAATACCTGCAAAGGACAGTATTTTCATTTTCGTACGGGTTACAATTGATCCTAATAACATCAATACTCCTTACATCGTTAGTGATTCAGTGGTTTTTGAAACCAATGGCAATATCCAGGATGTTGACCTGGCTGCCTGGGGACAGGATGCTCACTTTATTGTGGGAGATTCGACATTACCAGGATTAAGTTCAAAATATAAAGTGATTGCAAACGAAGGTGAAACGGTAAACTGGGAAGATGATAAGCCTTATGTTATTTATGGATGGGCTGTTGTTGATTCGTCAGCTCTGTTAAATATTGGTCCTGGATGTAACATACATTTTCATAATAATTCCGGACTCTGGATATACCGTGGTGGAAGTATTCATGTGAATGGTGAGAAAGATAGTGTGGTAACTTTCCAGGGCGACAGGCTGGATCTCGCTTACCAGGATTTGCCAGGACAATGGGACCGAATATGGATAAACGAAGGAAGTGAAAACAATATAATCAACTATGCGGTTATTAAAAACGGCTTTATAGGTATACAAACAGAAACGACCCGGGAAGATATGGGCAATATTTTGATCATGAATAATACGATTATTCAAAATATGGAATTGTATGGACTATTTTCAATAGCTTATCGTGTTCTGGCAACAAATTGTGTTTATGGTAATTGTGGCGAAAATACATTGTTTATTGCAGTTGGTGGTGAATATGATTTCAGGCAATGTACTTTTGCAAATTACTGGTCGCGAACCATTCGACAGGATCCATCTTTTATTTTGAGCAATAATTTAGTTTATTATGATGCCAATGGAGATAAACATATTTTGTTGGGTAATTTGAATGCATACTTTGGAAATTGTATCATTTATGGGATCAATAATGAAGAGATGATTTATTCGGATGAAGATCAAGCTGACTTCAATTATACTTTTGATCATTGTAACCTGAAAACCGAAATGGATATCTCAAGCACGGAATACTATATCAACTGTCAGCAAAATGCAGATCCTTTATTTGTTGATTACTCAATTTATGATTTCCGGCTTGATACACTATCTCCTTCTATTGATAGTGCTAGTTACGATGTAATAAATAATTCGCAGGTTAATATTGAGATTGATCTGGATGGCAATTCACGAATAGCTGATGATGGACCTGATATAGGCGCATATGAGTTTATACCACAAGCTGACTAAACTGAATTTTTTATGATAGCTGATCCGTATGCGGATCTTTGGTTAATGTATTTCTTCCTGATTTCTAGCCCTGATTTCATAGATTTTCCTCGTTCCATATCCAATCCCTATTGAAACAAGTATCAATAAGCCTCCCATTACAGAAGATCCGGTTTGTTGCGGTTGGCTTTCCGTTTGTGAGGTCTCTTTAGAAGAAATAATTGAATTTTCAGCAATACCATTAAAGAAGGTAAAAATAACTAAGCAACACGTAATTAATAAGAAACTTTTCATTTGTAAAAAAATTAGTAATTATTGATCATTAGAGTTAAAGTATTGCTGTGACAAAGTAAAGAATTGTGCCAATCTAAAATTAAATTATAATAATTTGACTATCAACAATTTTATTAACAATTAGAAAATATATACGTTACAAATGCTTATCCGGTTTCAATACAATTCAATTAATATCGTAGAAATTACAGAAAGGAATATTTTAAATGGATTTAGATCAATGGAATAGTTTTTCTTAAATAAATTATTTTAAGAAAATCGAGATATTATTAATCCAGAATCTTCAGTTTGGCATATTTTAATAGTAGTTGCTTCTGTCCTATATTCTTAAAGAAAACAGCTGCTTTTTTACTAGCTCCAGCACCTTCAACTCCAATCACTTTTCCTCTTCCAAAGCGGTTGTGTTCAACTTCAATTCCTGGAATTATTTTTTCAATAACAGATTCATCAAAAGGGATTGCTTCAGAACCATAAACATTTTGACTTTTGTTCAGTTTCTTCAATTTTTTATCAATATGAATAATCGGTTTTTGTGGCTGAGTTTTAACCTGGGTTGGTTTGTTAATAATGGCTCGTCGCGGAAACTCAAGATATTGTTTGTCAATTTCATCAATAAACCTACTGGGCTCACATATGGTTAGATTACCCCATCTATACCTGCTTTCAGCATAAGAAATAGTCACTTTTTTTTCAGCCCGTGTAATAGCAACATAAAACAAACGGCGCTCTTCTTCTAAATCTGACCTCGATCCCAACGATTGAATGGATGGAAATAAGTTTTCTTCCATTCCTACAATAAAAATATATGGGAACTCCAAACCTTTTGCTGCATGAATGGTCATTAATGAAACTTTTTCTGTAGCATTCTTATCTTGTATATCTGCATCAGTAATCAAAGCTATGTCCTGCATAAACTCATCCAGTGTCCTGAATTCAGGTAAATCTGCTTTAACATCCTCCCCTTCTTGAAGCTCTCGTTCCTTTTCCGAAAACTCCTTAATGGCATTAAGAAGTTCTTCTATATTTTCGTACCGGCTAATCCCTTCAGGTGTTTTATCTTCATATAAATCTTTCATTATACCACTGGAAGAAGCGATGAGTTTTGCCAAATCAAAAGCATTTTTCGTTATTAATTGTGCACGAAAACTTTTGATCATCGTTACAAAAGTGGAAATTTTATTCAGTGTTCCAGAATTCAGGTTCAAAGCAAATTTCACCGGTTGCTCTATCACATCCCACAATGAAGATTTTGACTGATCAGCAACTACGATAATCTTTTCCATTGAGGTTTTTCCAATTCCCCTGGCTGGATAATTGATCACACGTTTTAAAGCTTCTTCATCCTTATGGTTTATAGTGAGCCTGTAATAGGCCAATAAATCCTTTACCTCCTTACGGTTGTAAAAGGATAATCCTCCATAAATCCGGTAAGGAATATTTAAACGGCGCAGGGCTTCTTCCATTGATCGGGATTGGGCATTGGTACGATACAAGATAGCAAAAGCATCATGTTTCAATTGCCTATTCATTTCGGTTTCAAATATTGAATTTGCAACCATAGTACCTTCCTCATTATCAGTTGCTGACTTTACAAGCTGGATAAGATTTCCTTCTTCATTCTCAGTCCATATTTCCTTAAAAATCTGATCTTTGTTGTTAACGATAATTGAATTTGCGGCCTTTACTATACTTTTTGTCGACCTGTAATTTTGTTCTAGCTTAAACTCCCTGGCATCAGGATAATCACGTTTAAAGTTGAGAATATTTTGAATATTTGCCCCTCTGAATCCATAAATACTCTGGGCATCATCACCAACTACACAAATATTTTCATCATTTGCAGCTAGCTGTTTAATGATCATGTATTGTGCATGATTGGTATCCTGATATTCATCAACCAGGATAAATTTAAATTTTTTCTGGTATTTGATCAAAGCATCCGAAAAATTCTTCAATAAGAAATAAGTATTTAACAATAGGTCATCAAAATCCATTGCTGCAGCACGATAGCACCTGTTTTTATATGTTTGATAAATCTCTCCTAATTGTGGTTTTGCTGCCATTTTATCCTGAAGGAGTATTTCTTCATTTGCATTATAAGCCTCAGCAGTAATTAAGCTCGATTTTGCTGAAGAAATCCGACCCAACACATAATTAGGTGTATAAATCTTATCGTCCAGGTTTTGCTCTTTTACTATGGCTTTGATCAGTCGTTTTGAATCATCAGTATCATAAATGGTAAAGTTACCTGGATATCCAATTCGGTGGGCTTCAGATCGTAAAACCCTGGCAAAAATAGAATGAAATGTACCCATCCAAACGTTCTTAGCATCAGCATTACCTACCAGCTTAATGATCCTTTCTTTCATTTCCCGGGCTGCCTTATTGGTAAAAGTTAGTGCCAGGATATTAAACGGATCTGCCCCTAAATTAAGAAGGTGGGCAACCCTAAAAGTCAGCACCCTTGTTTTACCTGATCCAGCACCTGCAATTACCATCACCGGGCCATCAACTGCCTCTACTGCAAGTCGTTGCTCTTTATTTAATTGATCTAAAATTTTATCCACTTTATCATTTGAATTGGGGGATAAAATTAACTATTATAGCAGATGGAGGCTTTTATTTGTGTGGAAGGTTTAGAAAAGTTATCCACAGCATAAGGGAAAAATAATATTGGCTGAATAATAGATATTAACTAATCCTTAAAAGTTAAGGTTTGTGATTCGAATTCTAAACCAGCAGTATCCTTCAAAATTACTTTCATATGTGTAGGATGAAAATCATGGTTATCAAGGGATTCCTTATATTGATGAAGATCAACATCACAGCTCATTTCATCTCCAACCATTACTATCTGCGGAAATTTACACTGTAATATATCTGGTTTCATTTGATATAATTTTGAATGTGTGGTATGGCTGAAACGGACATACGGGGCAACTAGCTTTAACTTTCGCTTACCAATATTATTTACAGAAACTGTTATAGTTGAATACTTATCTTCCTTACTATCAGCCTTAAACTGACAATTAACTTTTAGTCTTTTGGGGGGTTTATAAAAAAGTGCAATTAAAATTACGACAAGAAGTACCAGCCCCATTAAAGATAATCCTAAGGCTATTCCTGAGAAAGAATCCATAACATTAGTGGTTAATTAAAGTTTGAAGCGCAAGATAGGTATAAATTATTTTCCCTGCAACAATAAATTTAGCGTTCTATTAACCACTATTCATTGAATCTACTGAATTGCATACGATTCATTTGCAGCTGAAACAACCTGATTTGCAGCTTCTTCCATATCATCAAAAGTAGATGATTTACCTGTTGAAAACCGAATTGTTCCCATGGCAATTTGTTCTGGGATATTCATTGCACTGAGTACCGAGGAAATTTTGATGCTATCAGTGTGACAGGCGGCACCTGCAGAGGCGGCCACTCCAGGCATCCTGGATAACAAAACATTGGCTTCAATACCTGGAAAACTAATACTAAGTGTATTGGGCAATCTTTTTACTAAATGACCATTTAATTTTAATTGAGGAATGGCCTTGTTAATTCTCTCAAA
>DAOVYU010000226.1 GCA_030635465.1 Bacteroidales bacterium
ATTGCCACATTATCCATTGGGTCACCTGAAATCAATGCTTTCCAGGATATGCTGGGGAATTATTGTAAGATTGATCATTTTAATGTTTTACATTCGGTCACAAAAAATAAGACCAAAGAACTGGAAAAGAAACTGTCGAAATACAATCTAATTGTCGCAAGTATTCATAATACAAATATTTATCCTCAGAAGAATTTTGGGATTTCAAAACAGTCCCTTGATTTGATCAACACCATTGCTGATTCTTTAAAAGTAGTTTTAACAGTTTTTGCGAATCCCTATAGCATTGGTCAATTGGAAGATCTTAATAAATTTGAATCCATTATTGTGGGTTACCAGGATGAGAAGCTTGCAAATGAAATTGCTGCTCAAGTTATCATGGGAAGTATTGAAGCTAATGGAAAATTACCTGTGGTTGCTCATACTGATTTACCAGCTGGTTCAGGGATTAATACTACATCTATTCAAAGGCTCAAATATACTATCCCTGAAGAAGCCGGAATCACCAGTTCAGATCTGAATCAAATTGATTCTATTGCATTAAATTGCATTAAAGAAGAGGCTGCTCCCGGATGTCAGATCCTGATTGCGAAAGATGGAAAGGTAATCTATTCAAAATCATTTGGGTATCATACTTACAAAAAGGGTGATTTTGTTAAAAATACTGATTTGTATGACCTGGCTTCAGTAACTAAAGTAGCAGCTACCACTTTATCGGTTATGAAACTGAACGATAAGAAGAAAATGGATGTAGACCATAAAATGGTTTGGTATCTGCCTTACTTACGTGGAACAAATAAGGAGGATATTGTCATTCGTGAAATAATGACACACCAGGCGAGGCTAAAACCCTGGATACCTTTTTATATGAATACCATAGAAGAAGGGAAATTGAGCAGATCTTTATATGCTACCAAATTAAGTAAGGATCACACCATTAAAGTGGCTGATAAATTGTATATCAGAGGTGATTATAAGTATGTGATGTTTGATTCGATCGTTGAATCTCCGCTTAGGAAGAATAAGAAATATAAGTATAGTGACCTGGGCTTTTATATGTTGAAACAAGCCATTGAAAATTTGACCAATACCCCCTTGGAGAAATATGTCCAGACTAACTTCTATGAACCATTGGGATTAAAAACCATGTGTTTCAATCCTCTTGAACAGTTTAGTCCAAAGGATATTGTACCAACGGAAAATGATCAGTATTTCAGGAAACAACTCTTGATAGGTTATGTTCATGATCCCGGGGCAGCAATGCTGGGTGGAGTTTCAGGACATGCAGGTTTGTTTTCCAATGCCAATGATCTGGCGATTATTATGCAGATGTTGTTACAGGGTGGAGAATATGGCGGTACATCATACTTAAAGTGGAATACTGTCAATCAATTTACCAAACGTCAGTTCCCATTGAACGATAATAGGAGAGGGATAGGATTTGATAAACCCGAGCCGGAAGATAGAGATCTGGGACCAACTTGTGAAAGTGCCTCCGATAACAGTTTTGGCCATTCAGGATTTACCGGGACTTATGTTTGGGCTGATCCTGATTATAACTTAGTTTATATATTTCTTTCAAATCGTGTAAATCCTACTTCCAATAATACCAAACTGATTAAAATGAATATCCGGACAGAAATTCAGCAGGTAATTTATGATGCAATTCTCAAATCGGAGGAAGAACAAGCATTAAAACAAGAATTGGGTGCTTTAGGTTCGGGATATTAAAATTTAATTATTCCTTGAAGTTTATTGGGAATAGGGGAGATAGAGGAATAAGGTTTTGTAGTTTCCAAATACTTTTATAAAATTTTAGAAATTTATCAGTTGAAAAAACTTAATCCCTCAATGATTTTATGGGTACACGTCTTCCGTCTTTATACCCAACGATAAATGCTTCGCGCAAACCACGCATTCTAAACTTATTCCTCAATTTAGAGGCTTCATTATAGTTCATGAAATTACCGACAATGTAACGATACCAACCATCTTCGAACTCCTTATATACTTCTTCATCTATCTCGTACATCTCCCTAACTGCTAAAGGTGAAATATTTCCGTCACGGGTAGCCATCACCTGCACGCTAAATGATTTTTTAGAAACCGGACGTTGTTTTTCTGCTACCTGCTGTCCACTCCGCTGGTCAACATTATGATGCAACAATTCACTTAAAAGCATCCGTTTTCCGTTTTTAAATCCAACAACAAATGCACCTTTGGTATTGTTGCGGGTTAGTAAAATATTCCTGTATTCCCTTGCCCTCCAATATTTAACATATGTACCAATCGTATAATAATACCACCCTTCGCTATGTGTCCTTTTAATTTCTCCACTTATATTAAATTTCTCCTGAAAAATAGATGGGTCAATAGCTGTTCGTGCAGCTGCTACTTGTACGGTAAATTCAACATCTTTCCATGGAGAATCATACATGCCTGTTTTGGCATCTTCTTCAAGCATTCGCTCTTGTAATAGCTTGAGTAAATTTTGTTGTTCTTCGTTTACTATAACCCTTTTTTCTTGAGGAGTTTTTTCAATAACAGGTCTTGGTGCAATTGGTTCTTCGGCAATCAAGTCTTCAGGTGGTATAATAGGCTCTTTTGGTCTCTTCTTTTTAAACTTATAAGTAACACCCACAAAATTATAACTATAAAAATCGTATTCAAATTCTGCTTCCTTACCATCCAATACATCTGAATTTACCAATCTTAATGTTGCTTCTACATTTATATTCCAATGGTAGCTTAAATTAAAATCCAGACCTAAACCAAAAGGGATGACTGCTTCCATTGTCCTTCCCCACAATCCTGATCCTGTATTATGACCATTTCCACTTATTGGCTCATTATTATCATGTGTTTTTAAATCTGTTGTCCACTGAGCAAATCCAATACCTAACATACCATAAAAATTAGCCCGGCGTACTTTTGCTCCCCCAAATAAACCAATTAAATCCAATGTGCCACTAAGACTGGTCTCTAATATATCAGCTTCGAACCAATAATTGTATCTTCTTTTGGTACCTGATAATTTCCCGTTCATAATTTGACCCCGGAGCTGGATCAATGGATGAACCCTTTTTTGAAGCATGATACCATAACCCAGACGCCACTCACTATTGTTGGAAAAAACCCTGTAAAATCGATAGTTGTCAATATCTGTATAGGCTAAATTAGGTCCAGCATTTATATTTATTGACCAACCTGACCAAAATCCTTTATTTTCTTTTATTTCCTGGGAATAGGCTTGCAATGATAAAAAAACTACCACCAAAGCGATAGTCAATCGGTTAGTAAATGCCTTATAAAAAATCATTGCGTAGACGGTTTTTTAACAGATTTCAAAATTAGAGAAAACCTTTTATATACACAACCCTCTTTTTTAGAATTTTATATTTCGGTTCTCAGGTACATATAATTTGAGCTGGTTTGAATTGTTTTACTATTTTTGGAGATTCTTTAATGATACAGTTAACAGATAGTTAAATAGCATTTGGATTTATGAATATGACTAATAAAACAAAATCAATATTGTGGTGGATATTTTCCATCCTTTTTACATTAAGCATTGCTTATTATCAAAGAACTACCGGGCCAACCTATCCCGTTCGAGGAAAAATTGAAATCAATGACCAGTTGTATAAATATAAATTGCTGACCTCGAACGATAGTGATAAACCTGCTCAAATTTATGTGAAAGGACCCATCGAAGGAATTACAGGATATATAAGCTATCGCAAATATAAATCTAATAACGATTGGATAAGAGTTGATTTTACTTCGCAGGAAAATAAATTACTTGCGGAATTACCACAACAACTTCCGGCAGGTAAACTTTCTTATCAGGTAGTACTGGAAAGCAATAACCAAACATTTAATTTAACTGAAGAGCCGGTAGTGATACGATTTAAAGGCCCTGTTCCTGGTTTTGTCCTACTTCCTCATATTTTACTCATGTTTTTGGCCATGTTATTTTCAACCCGAACTGGTATTGAAGCTTTGATAAAAGGTGGTAAAACCTATAGTTATACAAAAATTACGCTGATACTATTGTTGTTTGGTGGGATGATTCTTGGGC
>DAOVYU010000282.1 GCA_030635465.1 Bacteroidales bacterium
TCTAAAGTTTTATGAAAAAAGTCATAATTTAACTCATTGTATACTTTCTTTTTTCTAACGTTCATCGACATTCCAATGGAATGCAAAATAAAATCAACTTTTCCACCAAGTATCTCCATGGATTTTTGAACAAGGTTTTCCAAATCTTCAATACTGGTGGCATCAGCAGGAATAAACTCGGCTTCACATTTTTGAGCTAATTCATCCAATTGTCCAAATCGAATAGCAGTTGGAGTATTAGTGAGTGTAAAACGAGCACCCTCTTCATAAGCCTTTTCAGCTACTTTCCATGCAATTGATTTGTTATCAAGTGCTCCGAAAATAATTCCTTTTTTCCCTTTCAATAAGTTGTAGGCCATAGCTTTATAATTGATTATTGAATGTTTTAATTATAGTCCGTTGATTATTGTCTATTTATCCTAATTTTTGATTAATCTCACAATAATAACAATTTTTTAGTTCTTTAATAGGTGTTTTGCAGTTTCTACTGAAGCCGAGGTCAAATCCTGACCACTTAACATTTTGGCTATTTCGATAACCCTGTCTTCAGTAGCCAGTTGCTTTATTTCAGTTTTAGTAATATTAGCTTCTGTTTCTTTATATACAAAATAATGGGTATTACCTTTACCTGCAATCTGAGGTAAATGAGTAATGGTAATTACTTGCATTGCTTTTGAAAGTTTTACCAGTATTTCGCCTACCATATTGGCAACGTTACCCGATATTCCCATATCAATTTCATCAAAAATAACTGTTGGGAGTAAATTCTTTTGGGATATCAGCGATTTTATAACCAGCATCAATCGAGAAGTCTCACCTCCAGAAGCCACCTTGCTTAATTCTTGCAACTCCCCTCCCCTGTTGGCATTGAATAAAAAATTAACAGATTCAAAACCGTCATCACCCGGTTGTCTCAATCGATTGTTTTCAATTTTGAACCTTGCATAAGGCATTCCAAGATTTGCAAGTGCTTCTATAATTTCTTTTTCAATTTCCGGAAATAAACTTGTCCTTTTGTACGAAAGTACTTCTGCCAGTTTATTGGTTTCTTTTTCTGCTTTTTCAACCTCCTTTTTCAGAACTTCAATATTTTCACGGATCGAAGTAACTGAATTCAACTTATCTGATAATTCTTGCTTTAAATCCAGTAATTCTGATATACTATTTACACGGTGTTTATTTTGCAAATTGTAGATCAGGTCCAGCCGGTCTTTAATTTCTTCCGTTTTATTTGGATTATGAGCAATGGAATCCATTTCAGATTCAATGTCTTGTGTAATATCTGATAATTCAATAAAGCTACTGTCAATTCGATGGGTAAGTTCATCCAACGCTTTGCTGTATTTTGAAACCTGGCTTAAGCTGGTTCTGATTTCAGCAATTTGTCCTAAGATATTAGTCCCATCCTGTCCAAGCATTTGAACAGCTTGATACAGTTTAGTTTTTATCTCTTCAGCATGGTTGAGTACTTCTATTTCATTTTCCAGGTTTGTCTGTTCATCCAACTGCAAGGTTGCTTCATCCAATTCATTAAAAAGGAATTGAAAATAATCCAGTTCTTTATTCGCCTCAGTTTCTTGCTTAATTAATGTCTCCAGTTTTTTTCTTTTTCCTGATAAAACAGTAAAATCTGAACGGTATACGTTTACCTCGTTGGTTAGCCCTCCATAGCTGTCAATTACTGTCAATTGAAAATCCGCATTATGTAATGTGATGGTTTGATGTTGAGAGTGAATATCAATTAATTTTTCAGCAAGATGTTTTAATACTGAAAGATTTACTGGAGTATCATTAATAAATGCACGTGATTTCCCATTTTTATTGATCTCCCTCCTTAATACTGTTGATTCTTCATAATCTAAATCTTTTTCAGTATAAAACTCCTGAATATCATACTGACCTATATTAAAACTTCCTTCAACAATACATTTGCTTGATTTATCAAACAAAACATTTGTATCTGCACGCTTTCCAAGAATCAAACTTAACGCACCCAATAGTATCGATTTTCCTGCACCCGTTTCCCCGGTAATAACCGTAAACCCATCTTGAAAATCAATATCAAGATGCCTGATGAGGGCATAGTTTTGGATAAATAAATGCGTTAACATAAAGTGATTTGAAAATTTGAAATAGTGTACAAATTTAATAAAGAAAACTCAATTATTGGGCAGAAGTCTATCTTCCTGATATTTCGGAGTATGTACTGGAATTTGCAGGGTCTAATTTTTTGAGAATAACCTGTGAATCTTCTTTTTCTTTAGGATTTCCTTCTTTAAAAATATTTACAAATTCATCCCTTTTTGCATCCATTACCAATTGAAGGGCAAACAAGCCAGGTTTAGCATCATAAGTACTTTCAAGATAACCAAGGCTTGCCCTTATTTTAGTTCTGCCTTCATCTGTACTTTTATTCATCATATCCAAACCGTTGCGATGATATTCATAAAAAAAAGTTCTCAAATCGCTATATGACTGATTGAGGTAGTTTTCTATCAGCCAATACCTATTGCGTTCATCTTCAAATGAATTCCATCCTATTTGACCACCTTCCTGAGCAGCATTTACAACTTGTTCAGCTTTTTCAAAAAAAGGTGTTCCTCCATATTGCGAAAATGAATCAAAATCCAATCCTATGAGTAAATAGATATAATAAGCAACTACAGATGTTAAATTCGACATGTATTGATTGTCCTGATATTCCAGGGGTTGAAATTCAGCATACTCGAAAGCAAAATCATCATCCACATAATTTAATAATGGGGAATTATATGTTGTTCCATAAATAGGCCGGCTTCCAACTATATTTATTCGGGCAGTGAATTGGTCAGTGGATGGTCTGCTCAGAATTGTAATAACCATATTGCACTCAATTCTCTCTGCTGGCTTAATATCGTAATTGGTCCATTTACGATCGTTGATAAATTCAACCAGTGATGTTTGCATACTTTCAAAGATGCGTTTATCTGTGCCCTCAATCTGTTGAGAATTGACCTGAAGATTACAGAAAACCTCTTGTGCTGATGATCCCAGATATATCATCGACATGATAAAAACTAACATTGTTTTTCCTGGATTCAGGTTCATAAGTATTAAATTTAAGATGAAAGTAATAATTTTACTTTATTCACAATATCTACAGCTACTTCCCTTTTAGATTTCAGTTTATAATTTTCTATCTGTTCATTTTTATCTATCAAAGTTACCTTATTGGTTGTACCGCCAAATCCAGCCCCTTTATCCATCAATGAGTTTAAAACGATCAGATCAAGATTTTTATTTTTCAATTTGACTATTGCATTGTCAATTTCATTATTTGTTTCCAGGGCAAAACCAACCAATACCTGATCTGGTTTTTTATTATCACCCATCTCTTTAAGAATATCTTTTGTCTTTTTTAATTTAATCTCCCAATCAGCATCTGATTGCTTTTTAACCTTCTGTTTAAAAGTTTTTTCCGGAGTATAATCTGCTACTGCAGCTGACATGACGGCAATGTTATTTTCAGGAAAAGCGTGCATACATGCATCATGCATTTCAGCAGCTGAAACAA
>DAOVYU010000235.1 GCA_030635465.1 Bacteroidales bacterium
GGATAGTACAAATATACTATTGCGAACGGAAGTGCTAAAACGATTTGGCTCAAGCACCAAAAAGAGCATTGTTGTAACCTATCCCGAAGCACTGGCTGAAAAGGTTGTCAGAAAATCATATCTCGCTAAAAATACCATCCATCTCAAACGAAATGAAGCATCATCACTTGATGATATTTCTGATAAATTAATTGATAACGATTTTGAAAGAGTTGATTTTGTTTATGAGCCAGGACAATTTGCGATAAGAGGGGGAATAATTGATGTATTTTCATTCACCAATGATTATCCTTACCGGATTGAGTTTTTTGGAGATGAGGTGGAATCTATCCGCTCGTTTAATCCGGTTGATCAGCTTTCGGTTGATAAATTAGATCACATTACAATTGTTCCTAATATACAGGATCGAAAAATAGTTGAGAAACGAGTGTCGATATTGTCTTTTATTCCTGACAGTACTGTGCTGTGGATGGATGATTTTAAATTTGTTTTGGACAAATTGGGCTTTGAATATGACAAGCTTAGCCAATTGTATGAGAATGCTGAGATTGAACAAATATCTCCCCGGGAATTATTTATAGATCAAAATCAATTCCTTGAAGAGTCGCTAAAATTTTCTATCATTGAGTTTGGTACACAGTTTTACTTTCAGGATGATATTGCCACATTTAAATATAATGTTGCACCCCAACCCTCCTTCAATAAGAATTTTGATTTGCTAATAAGAAATCTGACTGGTAACTCAAAGAATGGTTATACCAATCTTATTTTTTCAGAAACACCAAGTCAGTTAAAAAGATTGTACGCCATTTTTGATGATATTCAAGCAACACATGGTACTGCACGTCAATTTAATTTTGGTACGGTAAATATGTCATTGCATGAGGGATTTGTTGATCATGATAATAAAATTGCTTGCTATACTGATCACCAGATTTTTGAACGTTACCATAAATTTCATTTAAAAGAAAAGTTCAGCAGCAAACAAGCCATCACCCTAAAAGAATTGTATGATTTGCAACCGGGTGATTTTGTAACTCATATTGATCATGGTATCGGACGTTTTGATGGCCTTGAAAAAATCCAGAACGAAGGCAAAGAACAGGAAGCCATTCGTTTGATGTATAAAGATGGTGATCTGCTTTACATCAGTATTCATTCATTACACCGTATATCAAAATATGTTGGTAAAGATGGAACTTCTCCTGGATTAAACCGACTTGGATCAAATGCATGGAGCAAGTTAAAGGCAAAGACCAAGAAAAAAGTAAAAGATATTGCAAAAGAATTGATCAAATTATATGCTGAACGTAAATCTGCTACAGGACATGCTTTTCCTCCTGATACTTACTTGCAGCATGAGCTGGAAGCATCTTTTATTTATGAAGATACACCCGACCAGTTAAAATCGACTCAGGATGTAAAAAAAGATATGGAGGCCTCATTTCCAATGGATCGATTGGTGTGTGGAGATGTTGGATTCGGTAAAACTGAAGTGGCCCTGAGAGCAGCTTTTAAAGCAGTGGCTGAAAGCAAACAGGTAGGCGTATTGGTTCCTACTACCATCCTGGCATTGCAACACTATAAAACATTCAGGGATCGTTTAGCAGAATTTCCATGCAAAGTGGAATACATCAATCGATTTAAATCTGCAAAACAACAAACCCAAATCAAAAAGGAACTGGCAGAAGGTAAAATTGATATTCTCATTGGAACTCACAGGCTGATTAGCAAAGATATTGAGTTTAAAGACCTTGGATTACTGGTAATTGACGAAGAACAAAAATTTGGTGTTGGGGCCAAGGAAAAATTGAAACACATGAAAGTTAATGTAGATACACTAACATTAACAGCTACTCCAATACCTCGTACTTTGCAATTTTCTTTAATGGGAGCAAGGGATCTATCTGTTATCAATACACCTCCAACAAACAGATATCCAATTTTAACAGAATTGCGATCATTTAGCGAAGAAGTTATTCGGGATGCCATCAATTATGAGATTGACAGGGGAGGACAGGTGTTTTTTGTACATAACAGGGTGCAAAATATAGTTGAGGTTGCTGAAATGATCAATAAGTTTTGCCCGGATGTTTCTGTTGCTATAGGGCATGGTCAGATGGATGGCAATAAACTGGAAAAAGTGATGGTAGAATTTATTGATGGGAAATATGATGTATTGTTAGCAACAACAATTATTGAATCGGGACTTGATATTCCCAATGTAAATACCATTATCATCAATGAAGCACAAAATTATGGGTTAAGTGATCTTCATCAGTTGCGCGGAAGAGTAGGCCGGTCGAACCGGAAAGCATTTTGTTATTTACTCTCGCCTCCTTTATCAGTCTTGACCGCTGAAGCACGCAAACGTTTAAAAGCAATTGAAGAGTTTTCTGCGTTAGGAAGTGGATTTAGTATTGCCATGCGCGATCTGGATATTCGAGGTGCTGGTAATATTTTGGGAGGAGAGCAATCCGGTTTTATTTCTGATATCGGATTCGAAATGTATCATAAGATTCTGGATGAAGCTATCCTTGAATTAAAAGAAACAGAATTTAAAGATCTATATAAAGAAGAGACTCACAAGGAATTTGTGAGGGATTGCCAGATTGAGACCGATATGGCTCTTTTATTTACAGATGATTATATTTCCAGTATTACAGAGCGCCTCAGTCTTTATAAGGAATTGGATAATATCCAGGAAGATCTTGAATTGCAGCAATTTAGGTTGCGACTGATTGATCGCTTTGGTCCAATGCCCCCACAAACAGAAGAGCTGATCAACGCAATACGTTTGAGATGGTTTGCACGGGATATTGGTTTTGAGAAAATATTATTGAAGAATGAAAAAATGACCGGATATTTCGTCTCCAATCAGGAATCTCCTTATTATCGATCTGAAAAATTCACACAGGTATTAAGGTTTGTTCAGCACAACCCTTCCATTTGCAAAATGCGTGAAGCAAAAGATAAACTAACCCTAACGTTTTTTCACATTAAGACGATCAAGGATGCTTTGAGTGTTTTGAGGGGGATTGTTCCATTGGAAGATTAAAAATGTATCATTGTTTGCCACGACCTTAAGGTCGTGTCTCAGTCAGTCATTTATTTGAAGTATATTTATTGTAATTTTATTGAACCAAATCAAATCACAATTGTTTTTCAAACACATTAATCAATTCAAATCATGAGTTTAAAAATATTAGTAACAGGTGCAACAGGAACGATTGGTTCATTTGTATGTGAACAATTAAAAGAAATCAACGCAGATTTTATAGCACTTGTAAGAAGTGAGGAAAAAGCCAAACCGCTCAATGAAAAAGGGATCAAAACAATTATTGGTGATTTTTCTGATATCGCTTCCCTGGAAAAAGCATTTACAGGGATAGATAAAGTTTTTCTGCTTTCTGTTACTTCTCCAGAATCTCCAAAATTGCAAGGAAATCTTGTGAGGATTGCTAAAGAAAAAGGAATAAAACATATTGTTAAAGTTTCTTGGTTAGGAACATCTCTTGATTCAAAAGTTGGAATAGGACGCTATCATGCCATGACTGAGAAAGATATAAGAGACTCAGGTATCCCGTTTACTTTTTTGCAACCACATTCATTTATGCAGAATTTTATTTTTGATGTAGAAACGATTAAAAACCAAAATGCCTTTTTTGCTCCAATGGGAGATGGGAAAATAGCTATGATTGATGCAAGAGATATTGCTGCTGTTGCAGTAAAGACATTAACTGTAGATGGCCATGAAAATAACACTTATGTTTTAACCGGACCAAAAGCCATTTCATATCATGACATTTCAAATGCATTTACCTTCTTTTTAGGAAAAGATATCAAGTATATTCCCATATCATCTGAAGAAGCTCATAAAGGAATGTTGGATTCCGGAATGACTGAATGGTTGGCAGATGATTTAACGGGCTTAAACAAGGTCTTTGCTGCTGGCAAAGCCAGTGATATTACTCATGACGTGGAAAAAGTTACCGGAAGAAAAGCACGTTTATTCAA
>DAOVYU010000243.1 GCA_030635465.1 Bacteroidales bacterium
AAAATGGCTATTCCTGCGGACAGGCCAGTAGTGTTGGATATAATTTCACCTATGAAATAAATCGTGCCCGGGATTTACCTGCTGACTCTCTTGAAAATCAATATCCTCCTGATTTTACCTGGAACTTCTTTAACAAAGGAGTAACCAATCAGGGTGTTTGTTTTTTATACACCTTTGAAGCCATCAAATTAAATGGCCAACCAAATAGTTTAGATTTTGAAGGAATGGGTACTAGTCACCGAAAATGGATGTCAGGTTATGACAGATATTACAATGGTATGTTTAATCGTCTTTCTGATATCTATTCAGTTTATATTGGGGGTCCTGAGGGATTAATTACCTTAAAACAATGGTTGTTTGACCATTTGGAAGGTTCACCATATGGCGGACTGGCCAATTTTTATACGGATTATTTCGCTTATGATCATTTACCCGATGGCACTCCAGAAGGTGGAAAGTGTGTTGTTTCAGCCTGGGGATCAGGAACTGGACACTCAATGACCATTATTGGCTGGAACGACTCCATCAGATTTGATTACAATGAAGATGGTTTATACAACAACAACATTGATCTCAATGACGACCAGGTAATTGATATGAAAGATTGGGAGATTGGCGGATTTAAATTCATCAATAGCTTTGGTGAAGAGTGGGCCGATAGCAGTTTTTGTTATATGATGTACAAAACGGTTGCCGAAGAAAAAGAAGACGGAGGCATCTGGAACAAATCGGCATATGTTATAGATATAAAAGAAGATTATGAACCTTTACTTACATTTAAGGTAAAGCTGAAGCATACTGCCCGGAATAAAATAAAAGTCAGAAGTGGAGTTTCTTCAGACACTACAGATGCATGGCCTCAGCACATTCATGAATTCCAAATTTTTAATTACCAGGGTGGTGAAAATTACATGCAGGGGAATAATAATTTTGAAGAGGAAAAGATCATTGAATTTGGACTGGATGTTACACCACTTTTAAGTTATATAGAACCTGACCAACCTGCTAAATTTTTCCTTCAGGTAAATGAATATGACCCAAATTTCACTGCCGCAGGAAGGATCCTGAATTATTCCATTATCGACTATTTAAATGGGGGATTAGAAATAATTTACCCCGACACAAATATCGCTATCAATAATAACGGGTATACGACTTTATCTGTCGTACATACCATGGATCCTGAGTTGGTTAAAATTGAAACAGAAGAACTTCCTGCATTTACAGCAAACCAAAATTATTCCTATCAAATGGAAGCTTCCGGTGGAAATCCACCATATACCTGGAACATCCTTTCATTGTATAATGAAAGTCAGTTTTCAGGTGATTATCCCATAATTGAAGATGAAGAGTTAGACTCACAGGGGTTCATTTATTTTGGTAGGGTCAATAAAGAAATTGAATTTGATTTTCCCTTTTATGGTGAAAATTATAATACCATTACAGTACATAGAGATGGCATCCTGGGGTTTAGGGATGAAAGATTGCCAATTCCTTACCAGGTAAATAATTTATATTTATTCAGATATGCTCCTTTTGTTTCACCTTTTTATAATGTCGACATTCAAATCCTTCAATCACAAAATGATAAGATCTGGTATTCAGGTAACGAGAATTTTGCGGCTTTTCGTTGGGATGTTTCTCTTGGTGTTGGAAGTGAATTAATAAATACAGATTTTTGTGTGATTCTTTACCCCGATGGGAAAATAGAATATTATTACAATGATTTTGAAATCATGCTGGGAGCTGAATGGATTACAGGAGTTTCAGCTGGTGATGGCATTAACTATCAATTATCTGAATTTTCCCAAACGCTAACTAAAGGGGCATTAATTATTCGATATCAACCACAAAATTCATTGCCCTCATATGTGATATCGCCAGAAGGTTTGTTTACAACTCTTCCAACAAATGATCAAACCATTTATAACCTTTCGGTAAAAGTATCAGATGATGATTGGATCACCTCCACAAAACATTTCCAGCTGTCAAACGGGTTAATTTTTGATTATACCATTAATTCGGGTGACGACAACCAGGTTGATTATGGAGAAACAGCCTTCCTTGATTTGACCATCAAAAATATTAGTTCAGGCCTAATAAGCGATATTGTTTTTGAAACTGACTCAGATGATCCTTACATTACATTCAATGACAATACTGAGAATATTGGGACCATTGATCCGGGACAGACTGTTACATTTGCAGATGCCATCTCCTTTACTGTTAGTGTAGAGGTTCCAAATAATTACTTTTTACCTTTCGATGTTTTAATAAGCTCGGTAACTAATACCTGGGACGGTCAATTTACAATCAGAGCAAATGCCCCTGCTATACAAATGGGAACACCATTTGTCATCAATACTGAAGAGGGTTGGCTTAATCCTGGGGAAACAGGTAATGTTATCGTACCGGTTTTAAATATGGGCCATTCCACAGCTTCTGAGGTTTCAGGAACTATTTTATGTGACAATCCATACATCTCTTTCAATACGCCCACAACTTCTTATATCGGCGAACTGACAAAGGGGGAAATTTTTCACGATACAATAAATATTACAATTGATGAAAATTGTCCTGAAGGAATAAACATTGTTTTTAGCTATGAAATAGAAGCCTATCCAAATATTGAAGTAGCAGATTCATTTGAAATTGTCATAGGAAGGTACCCGGTTTTATTAATTGATTTGGATCCTGACCTGGCCTCAGGGCCAATTGTTATGAACCTCCTTGAAGAGATAGAAGTATATCATAAATATGTAAATTATATTCCAGACGACCTGAATCAATACCAAAATTTGTTTGTTTTTCTGGGAAGGGAATTCCAGAATTATATTTTGACACAAGCAGATGGTGAAATATTATCTGACTTCCTTCTTACATATGGAAATATTTATATGGAGGGAGGCCTTACATGGGCAAAGGATCCTCAAACACTTGTCCATACTAAATTTAACATCGATGCTGAAACCATTGGCTGGTCATTGACCGACCCTTTGGTAGGTGTAGAAAATACCTTTACCGAAGATATGGATTTTAACTATGATGGTGAATTGAGTGTGTATGACAATTATTTAATTCCGATTGAGCCAGCATTTAGTATTCTGGAAAAAGAAGAGAATGAACATGTCTTTACGATCGCATATGATGAAGGTAATTATAAAACTGTTGGTTCAAACATCGACTTGAGTGGTTTAGTGGATGGAGAACATCCGTCCACCAAAAAGAACCTATTGGCAAAAATTCTGATTTTCTTCGGGCAGGATGTAGTCATTACCAGTACAAATGATCCCAACATGGAGAATATGTATCAGTTGAGCTGTTATCCCAACCCACTAACAAACAATTCTACAATCAATTTTCGTCTTCCACAAAAAGATAATGTTGACCTGTCTGTTTATAACATAAAAGGGCAGAAAGTTTTAACCATAGCTGCTTATGATAATTTACAAGCCGGAAATCACATTTATAAATTAGATGGGAATATATTACCCCAGGGAGTTTATCATTGTATTCTTACAACAAAAGCAACCAAAAACAGTATCAAACTTGTTATAATACATTAAATGAGATACTGTAAATTTACCACAGGTTTTTTATAGTAAATTAGACCATCCAATATAATCCAATTACCCACATAGATGGCTCTCCATTGTTTGTTATTTCAGAACAAACCATTCGAAAAACATATCAAGAATCAAAAAAAGCTTTTTCTACACGATATCCTAAAGTACAATTTGCATGGTCTTACAAAACCAATTATTTGAATGCCGTTTGCAAAGTATTTCATAGCGAAGGTTCTTGGGCAGAGGTAGTCTCTGGTTTTGAGTATGATAAAGCTATTGATAATGGAGTAGATGGAGCAAATATTTTATTTAATGGACCTGATAAAAGTCGTGCAGATTTAGAAAAGGCGGTTAAAAAT
>DAOVYU010000288.1 GCA_030635465.1 Bacteroidales bacterium
TGGTACGAAGCCAGTTTGTAACTCCAAATAAGTTTACTCCCACAGCAAACTCTTCAGGAGTAAATGCCAATGCAGCCGTGGTCATATAACCTCCATAAGAACCACCAATAATACCAATTTTATCAGAATCGATCACTCCTGATTCTTTTAAAAAGTTCTTACCATAAATACAATCCTTTAAGTCTTCATCTCCATGCTTACGGTTATCCATTTTATAGAAAGTTTTACCATAACCACTACTTCCTCTGTTGTTAACCGCCAATATAGCATAATCATGATTAACAAGATATTGAATCAAAGCAAAATAAGACACACGTGATTGTCCACCAGGTCCACCATGCACCCAGACCAAAGCAGGAACTTTATGATTTATAGATGCACTTTTGGGCTGGTAATAAACTGCCGGAATATCAAGTCCATCGAAGGACTTATAACGAACAACAGTGCCAGCAACAAGATCTGCTTCATTGATCTCAGGATTTAAAGTATTGGTTAACTTATTTAGCTCTTTGGTCGAAAAATTATAAAGGTATTTATTGTTTGGTGAAGTAGACCCTCCAACTGTTAAGAGCATCAAGTTTTCACTTTTGGAGATACGAACTGACTTTATACTTCCATCTTTGAATTCAGGAAAAGAAATATTATCACCGCTTGAATTATCTACTACATGAACAATTGTTTTTGCATCTTCATTAATACCAATAACACGGTACTTTTCATTGTATGAGTTATATGCATACCAAATATCCCAATTGGTATTCCATACATTTTCTTTTTCTTCTGACTCCAGGTTGAATTTTACAAGATATTGGAATTCATTGCCTTCATTAGTCAGAAAATATAAATGTTCATTGGCCAGATCAAAAAACTGTGGGTTATATTCTGCATCTCCTTCGTGTTGCGAGATGTGTTTTAATTCCTCTGAATCCCTGTTGTAAAGATACATTTCATTATTCGAGGTAGTAATGCTTTTGGTTAACACAAAATACTGCTTGTTTTTCGAAATGGAACTCACATTCAATCCCTCATCATTTTGATAGATCATTGTTGGAGTGAAAGTTTCAATATCTATTTCATACAAATCAAAATATTTAGGATCTCGTTTGTTGGAGCTAAAAAAGAAACTTTTTTTATCCCTGGCCCAACCAAAAAAGTCTGATTTGGCTTCTTCCCATGGTGTAAGGTCATTGGCGGTTCCATCTTCTGCAAGCAGGTAAATATGAGATATCTCATTTCCACCTTTATCTGCTGCATATAAAATTCTCCCGTCTTCAGGGAAATAGGAAATGGCAAATATTGATTCAACTGTTGAATTTGTAAGTTGTTCATAGGCAGATCCATCAACTGGAATACTGAATAAATTAAATATTCCTGTTTCATTGCTGGTCACAAGTAGTTTTGTTTCATCATGCGAAAAACTCCCCCCATATATATCCAGGTTTTTATAAAACTGTTCAATGGTGTATTTTTGAACCGGGGTGTCCGTTTTTTTTACTTGTGGGTTACATGCAATTATAGAAATAGCAGCAAGAAGGTAAATAAGTTTTTTCATGATTGAAATTGTTTTGATTGTTTGGACAAATATACTTAATTATTATATATTTTTAAACCCCAGTTGATAATTATCATGTTTCAGTTTACAAATAGTATGGAAATTTAAGTTTCTATTTTATTGATTAGATTTTTGTTTTAAAATTTATAGTCCTAATATTTCTTTATGTTAGTCTGCTTATATTTGCATAAATAAATGAAACCGAATTGTAATATTTGAATTCATAAGTTTGAAGAAAACCATCAAAATAATTCTTATAGTTATACTTTCACTGACTATTCTTATTCTGATTTTTAATTTTTCGTTTGGATATCTGATTAAAACGCAACTTAAAAGGTTTACGAATAATAATATCACACTTGATTATAATAGCTCCAGTGCAAGGTTACTAGTTGGTTCAATAGAATTTCGTGAGGCTGTACTGTTTTTTAATGATGTCTCCATTGATTCTAATTCTTCTATATTTATTGAAAGTATCTCCTTTGAAAAATTTGGCATTTCCCATTTAAGTCTTAAAGCATTACTTTTTGAACGTAGCTTTAATATTGAAAAGGTATTATTTAGTGAACCTGCTATCGGTTTTTTGAAAGATACCACCATTAGCCATAAAGATATATTTTCAAAGATATTAACACCCAAGGTTGTCAGTACAAAAAGTCAATCTGCACCATTTGGTTTTGAAATTGGGGAGGTTGAAATAGAACAGGGTTCTTTCCAACTTATTGAAGCAGAAAGAAAAGATTTTAGCATTGGTAGTGTAAACTTGAAACTTTCAAACATTGGTATGGAGGACCTGAAGGTCTTGAATGGAGATTCACCAGATTTAAATGCAAAATTTAACATCCGACTTGGTGTTTATAAGATCCAAAAAGAACTGCCCGGGAATGCAGGGATTTTGATTGATTCTATTGTATATAAAAAGGATGAAAAAATGATATTAACAGGAGGCATCCATTTAAATGGAATAAAATCTTTTTCAAATGTTGCTGAATCAGAAGTATCAATTATTACAGATTTAATTGCTATCCACGGTTTTAGTTTGAGCCATTTTCTTTCTTCCAAAGATTTGAAGTTTGACCGCCTGACAATTGCAAACACCGAAATTTTTGAAAAGTTTAATTATTATGATGAGATAAAAATCAGTGAGGACAAACCAGCTTCAAAAAGTCAGGTAATTTCAAATATGATCAATGCTTTTATAACTGATACATTTAATGTCCAAAACTTCAATTATCATGCAATAAATTTAGCAACTGATACTTCTGATTTTATTGATAACCTGAATTTATGGATATATTCTGTTCATATTGATTCCAGTTTTATTTTAGGAAAGGAATACCTCAGGCCTGTTGAAAAATCAACTATTCTTTCTGGTCCTGTCCGCATGCATATTCCTGAAAAAGGTCTGGATTTTTCATATGATACATTGGTCTATTCAGGCCCGGGAAAGGAGCAACTGATTACCAATTTACATGTAAATACTTATCCGGCATTATTTTCAAAAAGTATGGATCAGCAATCATTGCAATTCAACTCTGATTCTATCATTATTTCTGGTTTGGATGAAAGGGAATGGATTGACTCTTCTGTGGTCGAAATGTCTATTTATTTGCAAAATCCACAGTTGATTGGTTCTAATGTGAATTTTGGAAAATCAAAGAAAACCAGTTCAAAGAATTTTACACCAGATAAAATTGTGTTGAATGAATTGAACTTAATAAATGGAAATATCAATTTAGAAGGAATTTTAAATGAAACATTTGAAATAGCATCATTCAATATCGAAGCAGTTGATCTTGAGATTTTTTCTGAAAATAATCTGTCCAATAAAAAAGTTAGCTGGAAAAATATTGTTACTTCAATTGAAGGTTCTAAATTTATTATACCTAATAAACGCCTTGTTCAATTGGAAAAAGGAACAATCAATAATAAA
>DAOVYU010000345.1 GCA_030635465.1 Bacteroidales bacterium
ACTTTATTTTTCATGATAATTTCTATTATTGGATAATTTAATATCAAAAGTGCAATTTTAAACAAAAAAACATTCTTTTGCAGAATAAAAAAGCAGCAAACTTAACTAATCTGTTACAATTAGTAAAGTGAAATAAAATTCTCCAGGTACAATACCTGCCTGGATTGAATCAATTGCAGCTCCTGTATTGCCATCATATCTGTAAACCAGTCCGTCCTGAACATAATCCAAAGGATCGCTGGCATAAATGAAGCCTGTTGCATAATCAAAGCCCAGTCCGTAAAACATATAAGGCCTCGGAATAAATGGTTCTGTTTGCAAGGCTGTATCTGCAATTCCAAATTTATAGATGCCATCAATACTGTTATAATACAACTCATCCCCTGAAGAATTAATTACCAGTTTTTCAGGATGCTCTGAAGTTGAAGGAAAAGGAAAATCTTTCAGAAGGTCATGTGATTCCGCATCAAAACAAAGCAAATGTCCTTCATTATCATCCGGATCTGGAAATCCATTCCACCCATTGCCTGAGCATAAAACCCATACATGATCATTTTTATCTTTTAAGATACCAGTTGGTTTAGCATTTACCTGCAATATATTGAGAATCTCATGATCCTGGGCATTTATGATGGTAATTGTGCTGTCAACAGAAAAGCCACCTTGATTCAATACCCAAATCTGTTCATTTAAAGAGGAGTATAACATCTTCTCTGGTCCTGTACCAACTGTTATTTCATCAACCGTCTCGTAATTGTCCAGATCGATAACTTTAATTGTATTATCCCAACAAGAAACAAATGCTTCAGCGAAGGGAGTAAAAATTATATATCGAGGACTTGTTATATCCTCAATTGTTTCAACTTGCTGAAAAGTCTTTAGGTTAACAACCTCAATTTTGTTTGCGTTATTTACAACGATGAAAGCATTTCCTCCATTATAGTAATCAACATTCATCGACTGAACAATATTTCCCAAGGGTAGTTTATTTGCTAACTGATATATATTGCCAACCTGTCCTGATCCATCACGGTTCAGATAGGAAATCGTTCCTGTTCCGGATTGAAATGGCCCCTCATTCAATATAAATAACCCATTGGAATATCCAACACCTTCAGTGGGAGGAGGAGGAACCGAATCATCCTTTGTGCAACTAATTAAAAAAGCGGAAGTTAAGATTAACACTCCTAATACAGACATTTTGTTTAAGAAATAATTCATTTTTGTTTAGATTTTGCCGAAGGCATCCCTTCGGGAGAAATTAAATAATTCAAAGAAATTTTAAAATATCGGCTAGGCATTGGATTGTATGAAATAGCCTGGTATTCTTTATTCCAGCAGTTCAGGATATCAAATTGAATAAAAAGCTGCTGAGACTTAAAACCAAATTCTTTTCTAAGGGTAATATTTCCTATGGCATAGGCTGGCAATGATTGTTTATTATCCAAGGTTGTATATCTGATACCTGTGTATGAATGATTATAACTTAACAGGAATCCCTTCCATCCAAGCGAAAAGGTTACAAAAAAACGATTCTCAGGAACATATAATAATTGTTTCTGATACGAATTATCATTTGGGTCCTGTTTAATTTCATTGGTTGAGCGTGCAAAAGTATATCCTCCTTTTAATTGGATTAACCACTGTAAAAATTCAGTGTTTAATTTACCTTCTATTTCGACTCCCCTTGCCCATACTTTCTGAACATTTTGAGGTGACCAGATGATTCCTTCAGGCACCCATAATATCCAATTGTCAACTACTGAACTATATCCTGTGGTGATCAAACCAAAATTGACTTTCTTTCCACCTGATAATATGATACTTGCTTCCTGATTCCATGAATCTTCCGGATTCAAATCCGGATTTCCACCCGGTACCCAATACCGATCATTAAAAGAAGGCACTCTGTAATTCCTTGAAATACTGAGTTTCATGGAAATCATTTTCCAGATTTTACCTTCAAACCCAATAGCTGGTGTAAAAGGCACTTCATATCCTTCAATAAAATCTTTACGTAGGTTCACATTATATTTCCAATTGATAGAGGGAATGTATTGAGACCATAAAATATAAACCCCCAATTGATTTTGAACAACTTCATCTGCATAGTTTACACTCTGACCCTTCTCGTAACTAAAAATCACGCCTCCACATAATTGCATATGGGTATTAAATGCATGCTTATATTGACCGTCGGTAAGTGATTTTCTGGTTTCTATTTCAGAATCGATATTATTACTTACTATGGTATCAGTATCCTTATAATGCAGGAAATCATCAAAGTAAGCTGTCTTGATCTGTAAATTCCCCTTTCTAAAAAACTGTTTATAAAAAACGGAACCTCTTATGGATTGGTCGAATTGAGTTGCATCACTTTCTTTGGTGGTCAATGTTGCAGGAATTTCACGTTCGTTTGACTGGTACCAAAAAGATAAACCCAGGATTGAATTTTTACCGATTTTTCGGGATACATCCTGCATGATCCCATATTGCTTTAAAGCTGAATTTTGCTGATTTACTTCTTCTCCCTTTAAGTTAGTATATTCAAAATCGTTGATCGCCGATTTGAAAATAATACCGATTTTAGAAAACCACTTCCCATCTGACCACTGAAATGTTCCATTTCCACTATAATCATCAAACGATCCTGCAGATAATAGAATATTCCCTTTTAAATTTTTAATATAAATCGGATCATTATTCAAAAAAATTCCTCCTCCAATATTCCCACTACCATAAAGTGAGCTCGCTCCACCATATAATATCGAAACATCCTCAAAATAACCTACTGGGACTAATGAAAGGTCTATTTGTCCAATATTGGGAGGATTTAACTGAAAACCGTTCCAATAAATGCCAGTGTGATGAGCTGAAGTTCCCCGAAATGAAATTAATTTTAATCCATTGTAATTGTACGACTTAATTTGAATGGAAGTGTTTCTTGATAAAATCTCACCAAGATCAAGAGATTGATTAATCGCTCTGGTTAATGTATCCAGTTTTTCAAGCTTTTGACCTGCAGAAAAATTATTCAATCTTGAGGCTGAAATTTCAAGTGAAGGCA